>NZ_JAVSCF010000178.1:0-13489 GCF_031932565.1 Streptomyces sp. B1866 | reverse complement strand
CGGGCGCCGCGCCCCGCGGACGCGCGCCCGGACTCCGCGCGGGGACGCGGCGGACCGCTGTCCGGACCGCGCCGGACGGCCCCCGCCAGGCCCCCCGCCAGGCCCGTCGCGCGGCGGGCGCCGCACGGCGGCAGGTCTCACCTGCCGGCCTTCGCGCCCTCCATCGCGTGCCGCACCAGCTGCTGGAGCACGTCGATCACCGACATCCGCCGGCGCGCGTCCATCACCGTCAGCGGCACCCGGGACGGCACGGACAGCGCCTCGCGCACGTCCTCGGCGCTGTAGCAGGTCGTGCCCTCGAAGTGGTTGACGGCGACCAGGTACGGCAGGCCGCAGCTCTCGAAGTAGTCGAGCGCGGGCCAGCAGTCCTCCAGGCGCTGCGTGTCGGCCATGACCACCGCGCCGATCGCGCCGCGCACCAGGTCGTCCCACATGAAGCGGAACCGCTGCTGGCCGGGCGTGCCGAAGAGGTAGAGCACGAGGTCGGACTCCAGCGTGATCCGGCCGAAGTCCATGGCGACCGTGGTCGTCAGCTTCTGCGGCACCGCGCTGAGGTCGTCCACGTCCACGCTCGCGCGCGTCATCAGCGCCTCGGTCTGGAGCGGGGTGATCTCCGACACCGAGCCGACGAAGGTCGTCTTGCCGACGCCGAAGCCGCCCGCGATCACGATCTTGGTGGCGACCGGCGCCCGCGCGCGGTCCGTCTGCCAGCCCCGGGGACTGTCGTCGGCGCCTGGTATCCGGGGCGCGCCTGACACCGCCATCGTTGTCTCAGAGTCTGCGCAGTCCACCAAGAACCCTTTCGAGCAGCGCGCGGTCGGGCTGTTGCCCGGCCCCGCCCGCCGTACCGTACACGCGAATTCTGCCCTGCTCGGCGAGGTCGCTGAGCAACACGCGGACCACGCCGAGGGGGATTCTTAACAGCGCCGACACCTCCGCGACCGACCGGACGCGCCGGCACAGCTCCACGATCGCCCGCGCCTCGGGCGGCAGTCGGGAGCCGGACGGCGCCGACGGCCCGTCAGCGCCCGCGTCCCAGGGGCCCGGAGCGTCCAGCGTGGCCACGAACATCTCGACCGGCAGGGGGTGGCCGCAGCGGGTGCGGCCCGCGGTGAGCGAGTAGGGGCGCACCCGGCCCGGCCGGCGCTGGGCCGGGATGCGGAAGGGCAGCTGTGCGGCAGGCGTCACAGCCCGGCTCCTCCCGCCGCCTCCACCGATCTGCGCAGCTCGCCGCGGAGTTCGGGGGTCAGGACGTGGCCGGCCCGGCCGACGAACAGCGCCATGTGGTAGGCCACGACCGTCATGTCGCAGTCGGCGTCGGCGTGCACGCCGAGCAGCGAGCCGTCGCTGATCGACATGACGAACAGGCAGCCTTCCTCCATGGCGACGACCGTCTGCCTGACGTCGCCGCCGTCCATCAGCTTGGCCGCGCCCAGCGTGAGGCTGCCGAGGCCGGAGACGATGGTGGCCAGGTCTGCGGTCGACCCCTTGGGGCCGTCCTGGGCCGTGGGGTCGAGCGGTGCGGGGGCCGCGGCCTGCGGGTCGGAGGAGAGCAGCAGCAGGCCGTCCGACGAGACGACGGCCACCGAGCGGACTCCGGGGACCTCCTCGACCAGGTTGGCCAGCAGCCAGTGCAGGTTACGGGCCTCGGTGCTCAGCCCGTAGGTGCTACTCGGCGCCATCAACTGCGTGCCTCCTCGCTAAACCGTGCCACTCTCGTCCCCGATGCCAGGGGGCTCCGTGCGCCCCTGCGGCCGCTCGCCCGGCCAGTGGCCGGTCCGCCACTGGCCGCTGTGCCACTCGTCGACCTGCCAGGAGCCGGCCGCCTGCTGGGCTCCGACGGCCGTGTGCCGCCGCAGCTCCGCCTCGGCCTCGGCGTCGTGGCGGCCCTGGCGCGCGCCGCGCTGGAAGCCGCCGAGGCGGCGCCGCAGCTCTTCGGCGTTCACCGAGCCGGTGCGCTCGGGGGTGCCCGGCTCGCGGCGCGCCACCGTCCTGGGCGTGCGCTTGGGCAGCCCCGTGCCGGTGACGGCCCGCAGCCCGGTCACGGTCCCGTCCAGCGCGGACCTGCCCGGGGTGCCGCCCGGCGTGCCGCCCTGGGAGGCGGCGCCCTGGAGCGCCCCGCCCAGGGTCCCGACCCGGGGGGCCGCGCCCGGCGGGCCGCCCTGCGGGGTGCCGGGCGGCGTGCCCTGGCCCGCGGTCTGGGGCCCGGTCGGTACGGGTCCGGACGGCGGGCCGGGGTCATGCTTCCAGGTCTCCCGGCCGTGGTTCCAGTCGGCCGCCGTCGTGCCGGCGGACGGCCGGCCGAACCCGTCGGTCGCGGACGGGGTGTACGGCCGCGCGGCGCCCGGCCCGTACGCGATCCGGTCCGACTCGTCCTCGGGGTGCTGGCGGGTGACGTCCTCGCCGGGGCCGTGAAGTCCGCCGGGGCCGTGAAGTCCGCCGGGGCGGCGGGGGTCGCCGGGGCCGGGCGGCGCGGCGGCGGGCGTGCCGGAGTACGGCGTGAGGTCCGGCCGGGGCACGGCGCCGGTCGAGGGCCCGTCGGCCCCCGGCGCGGCCGGTCCGCCGAACGCCGCGGGACCGGCGGCCGCCGCGCCCATCGACGGGTCGGCGACCGGAGCGCCCGTGGACGGGTCGAACACCCTGCCCACCGACGGGTCGAACACGCTGCCCGCCCTACCCGTGGACGGGTCGAACGTCATCCCCGCCGAGGGGGCGATCGACATGCCCACCGAGGGGTCGGCGGTGCCGCCCGCCCCCGGGCCGATCGGCGCGCCGGTCGACGGGTCGGCCTGGCCGGTGCCCGCGTGGTCCGGGACGAGGATGGCCAGCGGCAGCAGCACCACGGCCTCCACGCCGCCCCGCTCCCGCCCGCGCAGCTCCACGCGCATGCCGTGCCGGGCGGCGAGCCGGGTCACCACGTACAGGCCCAGGCCCCGCGGGTCGTGCCCGTCCGGTCCGGCGCCGTGCTCCGGCGCCCGTCCGGCGAGCCGTTCGTTGAGCCACGCGCGCTGGTCGGCCGGGATGCCCACGCCGTCGTCCCGGACGGACAGCATGACCTCGCCCGTCTCCAGCGGCCAGCCGGAGACGCACACCGGCGCCTCGGGCGGCGACCCGGCGGCCGCGTTGTCGAGCAGTTCGGCGACGAGGTGGCTGACGGCGTCGGCGGCGTGGCCGGCGACCCGCGCGGGCGGCGGCAGCGGATGGATGCGCACCCGGTCGTACCGCTCGGCCTCGCTGACCGAGGCCCGCAGCACGTCGAACAGCGGCACCGGGCCGGGGTGCACGGTCGCCGGCTCGGCGCCGGCGACCAGCAGCAGGCTCTCGGTGGAGCGGCGCATGCCGGTGGCGAGGTGGTCGAGCTGGAAGAGGGTGTGCAGCCGGTCGGGGTCCTGCTCGGCGCCCTCCAGGCCCTCGATGACGGCGAGCTGCCGCTCGATCAGGCGCAGGGTACGGGCGGCGAGTCCGGCCACGCCGGGCTGCGCGCGCGTCCCGCCGCCCGGCCCGTCGCCGCCGTCCGCGCGGGCCTGAAGGACTTTCAGGCGCGCGGCGGCCTCGTCCCGTCCGCGCAGCAACTCGGCCGTCTTGTCGGCCAGCCGCTGCCGCTCGGCGTCCAGGTGGGCCCGCTCCATGTCGAGCTGCTGGGCGCGCTCCCGCTCGCGGGCGGCGATCCGCTGCAACTCGCCCAGGGCCCGTACGACGTCGGCGAACTCGTCCTCGCGCGGCGGCGCGTCGACCGGCTCCTCGGCCAGCGGGTCGCCGGCCACCCGCCGCGCGCCGTCGCGCAGGGCGGCCAGCGGCCGGGTCACGCCGCGGGTGGCGAGCACACCGGCCGTCAGGACGGCCAGCAGGCAGCCGCTCGCGACGGCCACGGTCAGCGGCGCGGACTGCGGAGTGTCCGTCAGGGCGGCGACGACGCCCGGCGATCCGCTCGCCACCGTGGCGAAGGAGACGACGGTGACCGAGACGGCCAGCCGGTTGCGGACCCGGGCCGGGCCGGGCGCCGGGGCCGTATCCCGTTCCCGCCGCCGCTCGCCGTGTCCGCGGTTGCTGCCCCGAAGCCGTTTCTTCCGCACCGGTGCTCACAATCTTTGTCGCCGACCCGCTGGGGACGCCAGAAGTGACGAAGGCTCAACTCTCACGGGCGCCACCCCTGGTAGGACGTCCGACCCTCCCAGGACCGCTGTGAGGCGGACGCCCCATCATCCGCCCGGCCACCATAATGAGTGAACCCTACGGAGAACCTGACCACCAACTCCCGCCCCGGGGTGTATGACCGGCCGCCCGGCCCGAAGTGGAAAACGCCTCCGCGCCCTGGCAAGATGCCCCGGCCAGCCGTCCCGCGAAAACGTCAATCGACGGCAAATCCGGCATTGCCGCTTTTGGTGTGAACCAATTCGCGCCCGCGCGCGGCACCGGGCGCGGGTACCGCGCCGGGGCGCGCACCGGTCCGGCAGACTGCTGCCGTGCGCATCGAACTCGCGACCGCCCACGGCGACGCCGGCCGCCCCAACGAGGACTACGTGTCGGTGGCCCTACCAGCGTCTGGCCAGGGCGGCGCGCTCGTCCTGCTGGACGGGGTGACCCCGCCCGAGGACGGCGGCGGCTGCGCGCACGGCGTCACCTGGTTCACGGCGCGGCTCGGCGGGGCGCTCCTCGAACTGTCCGGTTCGCAACGGGATATGCCGCTGGCGGCATGCCTCTCGGCCGCAATCGAACGCACCGCCGAAAAACATCAGGACACGTGTGATCTTTCTCACGTACGCACGCCGCAGGCCACGGTGGTCGCGGTGCGCTGGGACGCGGACCGGGTCGAGCACCTGGTGCTGAGCGACTCGGTGCTGCTGGTCGAGGCCCCGGACGGCACGGTCACCCCGGTGCTCGACGACCGGCTCGACCGGCTGCGCGCGGCCGGCCGGCTCGTCGCCCCGCTGCGCAACGCCGAGGACGGCTTCTTCACCGCCGCCGCCGACCCCGGCGTGGCCCGCCGGGCCGTGACCGGCACCCTGCCCCGCGCGGAGGTGCGGGCGGTGGCGGCGCTCACCGACGGGGCGGCGCGCTGGGTGGAGGTGTTCGGCGCGGGCGACTGGACGCGGTGCCTGGACCTGCTGCGCGGGGCGGGGCCGCGGGAGCTGATCGACGAGGTGCGGGCGGCCGAGGCCGCCGACCCGCTGGGCCTGGCCCACCCCCGCGACAAGGCGCACGACGACGCGGCGGCCGTCTTCGCCGAGCTGTGAGCCACACGGCCGGCGCCGCGCGGATCCCGCGCCGTACGGGCGTCCATGCGCGCGCCGGCGCCCCGGCCGCCCGCACCGCGCTCCCCGGCCGTGCGCCGACGCGCCGTCACCCGTTCGGCCGCCCTACACCACCGTCAGCTCACGGACGCACACCACGCGCGATAAATAACCCGAAAAGGTACGCGGATGCCGTAATCCGAGTCGCCCCGCCGCCATCCGTGTGCGGACCATGGCAGGCATGAGGGGTTTACTCGTCCACGCGGCCCGGCTCGTCGGATTCGCGAAGCGAGTTGAGCCGGTGCAGCAGCCGGGCGAGTTCGGCGACCTCACCGCGGTCCCAGGCCGCGAGACGTCGCGCGTACCGCGCCCGCCGCGCGCCGCGGACGCGCCGGAAGCGGGCCCGTCCGCCCTCCGTCAACTCCACGAGAAAGGCCCGGCCGTCGGCGGGGTCGGGCGTGCGCGCCACGAGTCCGAGCTGTTCCAGGGCCCGGAGCTGACGGCTCATCGTCGCCTTGCCGACGCCGAAGTACGCCGCCAGCGCGGTGGCGCGCTGCGGTCCGGCGTCCTCCAGGCGCATCAGCAGGCCGTAGGCCGCGGGTTCCAGGTCGGGGTGGACCTCGCGGGCCAGCTCGCCCGACGACGCGCGGGCGCGGCGCAGGAAAACCGCCAATTCCCGTTCGAGAGCGAGGTAGGCATGGTCCACGCCGAATTCCCTGTCGACCCGCCCCTCGTCCGGCGCCGGAGGCGTCGCACCGTTGTCGCCCACGTCAGGCCGCCCTCTTTCGCCTCGTCCGGAGTTTCACGGCGTGAAAGTTTCTTTCCCGGCACGGCCGTCGCCGCAGCTCGGTCAGTATTTCGCAGGATTAGACCAACGGCACCACCCGGCCCCTCTTTCGCGGCGGCGGTCTACGCCCGTAGCGTCCTCATGACATGGTCACACCAATGACATGCGCCCCCCACGGAGGCCCCCACATGCCTGTGCCCAGACCCGGTTCCGTCCGCCGCGCGCTGACCGCGCCGGCCAGTGTCCTCGCCACCGTCCTGGCCCTGCTGGCCGGTTTCCTCGCCACGGTCCTCGCGCTGTCCGGTACGGCGTCGGCCGCCACCCCCCAGCCCCTCTCCCATCCCGACGACGACTGGGCCGGGTCCCAGATCCTCCGGCACGAGGGCGCCGGCGACCGCACGCGCGGCGCCGCGGAGCCGTCGCTGCTGGCCGGCGTCGAAGGCGTGGACGTCAGCAGCCACCAGGGTAACGTCGACTGGGCCGCGCTGTGGAACAGCGGCGTCCGGTTCGCCTACGCCAAGGCGACCGAGGGGACCACGTACACCAACCCGTACTTCCCCCAGCAGTACAACGGCTCGTACAACGTCGGCATGGTCCGCGGCGCCTACCACTTCGCGCTGCCCGACGTCTCCAGCGGCGCCACCCAGGCGAACTACTTCCTCAGCCACGGCGGCGGCTGGTCCCGGGACGGCAAGACGCTGCCGGGCGCGCTGGACATCGAGTACAACCCCTACGGCGCGACCTGCTACGGCCTGAGCCAGAGCGCGATGGTCAGCTGGCTGAAGGACTTCGTCAACACCTACGCGTCGCGCACCGGCCGGGATCCGGTGATCTACACCTCCACGAGCTGGTGGAAGACCTGCACCGGCAACAACGCGAGCTTCGGCGGCCTCAACCCGCTGTGGATTCCGCGCTACGGCTCGTCCGTCGGCGAACTGCCGGCCGGCTGGGGCTTCCACACCATCTGGCAGTACACCTCGACCGGCCCGACCGTCGGCGACCACGACCTGTTCAACGGCTCCTACGACCGGCTCGTGGCCCTCGCCAACGGCTGACGCGGCCCACCGGTCCCGCTGAGCGCGGGCGACCCCACCGGATCCGGCGGCACGCCGGTCCGCGCCCGCTCCCCCTCCGGCGCCCGGGTCCGGCCACCCGGCCGCCGGAGGGCACCCCCGGACCGTACGGGCCCGTACGAGCACGAAGGGGCCGTACGGGCCCGTACGCAAGCGCGCGAAGGGCGCCTTCCGTCGCGGAAGGCGCCCTCGCCGCGGCGTGCGGCCGGCCCGGCGGCGCGTCAGACGGCGGCCAGGCTGCGCTCGCCCTCGGCGGCGGGCGCCAGCAGCTCCCGGTAGCGCCGCGCGTGCCCGGCCAGCGCCTCGTCGCCGACGTCGAGAGTCCCGTACACCGCGAACGGCTCCTGGTACGCCGCGCCGACGAAGTGCGCGCTCGCCTCCAGCGGCCGGAGCAGTTCGGCGAGGGTGAAGCGGTTCGGGCCGCCGGACCGGTAGACCTCCTCGGGGCCGCCCACGCTGGTGGCCACAAGCAGGGACTTGCCGTGCAGGGCGGTGCCGCCGGTGCCGTACGCGAAGCCGTACAGCAGCACCTCGTCCAGCCACTTCTTCAGCAGCGGCGGCACCGAGTACCAGTAGAGGGGGAACTGAAGGACGATCCGGTCGTGCTCGCGCAGCAGCCGCTGCTCGCGGTCCACGTCGAGACCCAAGTCGGGATAGGCGGCGTACAGGTCGTGCAGCGTGACGCCGTCGGCGTCGCGCACGGCGTCGGCGAGGGCGGCGTTGACGCGGGACTCGGCGAGCCGGGGGTGGGCGAGAAGGACGAGGGTGGACACGGGTCTCCTTGGGGAGGGCGGGGGGCGCCGCGCGGGCGGTGGACGCCGGGCGGCGGCCCCGCAGTGAGTAGACAGGTCTGTCTACTAGAGGGTGATCCTATCAACGGGGCGGCTCGGCATCAACGGCGTTCCGCCCGGGCTCCGGCGGGCGGGCGCGGCCCCGCCGCG
Source organism: Streptomyces sp. B1866 (assembly GCF_031932565.1). Classification (NCBI taxonomy): domain Bacteria; kingdom Bacillati; phylum Actinomycetota; class Actinomycetes; order Kitasatosporales; family Streptomycetaceae; genus Streptomyces; species Streptomyces sp. B1866. The sequence continues at coordinate 5,457 of NZ_JAVSCF010000178.1, read as the reverse complement.
GAGCCTCCACGGGGGGAGGCTCCGCGGCGGGGCGAGGGCCGCCCGGCCGGCCGCGCCCGTCACGCTCACGCCGCGGCCGGGACCTCCTGGTCCGCCCCGGAGTCCCGGGTGGCCGGCCGCAGGGCCAGCTGGAGCACCTGGCGCACGTCGCCGACCGGGTGGACCTCCAGCCGCGCCAGCACCTCGGCGGGCACGTCGTCCAGGTCGGGCTCGTTGCGCTTCGGGATGATCACGGTCGTCAGCCCGGCGCGGTGCGCGGCCAGCAGCTTCTGCTTGACCCCGCCGACCGGCAGCACCCGGCCGGTCAGCGACACCTCGCCGGTCATCGCCACGTCCGGCCGCACCGGCCGGCCCGACAGCAGCGAGGCGAGCGCCGTGGTCATCGTGACGCCCGCGCTCGGGCCGTCCTTGGGCACCGCGCCGGCGGGGACGTGCAGGTGCACGCCGCGGTCCTTCAGGTCGCCGACGGGCAGCTCCAGCTCCGCGCCGTGCGAGCGCAGGAAGGACAGGGCGATCCGCGCGGACTCCTTCATCACGTCGCCGAGCTGGCCGGTGAGGACCACGCCCGCGCCGCCGGTCTCCGGGTCGGCCAGCGACGCCTCCACGTACAGCACGTCGCCGCCCGCGCCGGTGACCGCGAGGCCGGTGGCCACGCCGGGCACGGCGGTGCGCCGCTCGGCCGGGTCCTGGGCGGCCTCCGGGGTGTGGTGCGGCCGGCCGAGCAGCGGGCGCAGGTCGTCCTCGCCGACGGTCAGCGGCAGCTCCCGCTCGCCCAGCGCGTGCTGGGCGGCGACCTTGCGCAGCAGGCGGGCGACGGACCGCTCCAGGCTCCGCACGCCGGCCTCGCGGGTGTACTCCCCGGCCAGCCTGCGCAGGGCCACGTCGGTGAGCGTCACCTCGCCGGGCTCCAGGCCCGCCCGCTCCAGCTGCCTGGGCAGCAGGTGGCCGCGGGCGATGACGACCTTCTCGTCCTCGGTGTAGCCGTCCAGGCGGACCACTTCCATGCGGTCGCGCAGCGCCTCCGGGATGGCCTCCAGGACGTTGGCCGTGGCCAGGAACACCACGTCGGACAGGTCCAGCTCGACCTCCAGGTAGTGGTCGCGGAAGGTGTGGTTCTGCGCGGGGTCGAGGACTTCGAGCAGCGCGGCGGCCGGGTCGCCGCGGAAGTCGGAGCCGACCTTGTCGATCTCGTCCAGGAGGACGACCGGGTTCATCGAGCCGGCCTCCTTGATCGCGCGGACGACACGGCCGGGCAGCGCGCCCACGTACGTACGCCGGTGGCCGCGGATCTCGGCCTCGTCGCGCACGCCGCCGAGCGCCACCCGTACGAACGTCCGGCCCATGGCGCGGGCCACCGACTCGCCCAGCGACGTCTTGCCCACGCCGGGCGGGCCGACCAGGGCCAGCACCGCGCCGCCGCGGCGGCCGCCGACCACGCCCAGGCCCCGCTCGGCGCGCCGCCTGCGCACCGCCAGGTACTCGGTGATGCGGTCCTTGACGTCCGCCAGGCCCGCGTGGTCGGCGTCCAGCACGGCGCGGGCGCCGCGGATGTCGTACGCGTCCTCGGTGCGCTCGTTCCACGGCAGCTCCAGGACGGTGTCCAGCCAGGTGCGGATCCAGCCGCCCTCGGGGCTCGCGTCGGAGGCGCGCTCCAGCTTGCCGACCTCCTTCAGGGCGGCCTCGCGGACCTTCTCGGGCAGGTCGGCGGCCTCGACCCGGGCGCGGTAGTCGTCGGCCTCGTCCTCGGCGCCGGGCGCGCCGCTGAGCTGGGCCAGCTCCTTGCGCACGGCCTCCAGCTGGCGGCGCAGCAGGAACTCGCGCTGCTGCTTGTCGACGCCCTCCTGCACGTCCTTGGCGATGGCCTCGGCCACGTCCTGCTCGGCGAGGTGGTCGCGCAGCCGGCCGACGGCGAGCTTCAGCCGCGCCACCGGGTCGGCGGTCTGGAGCAGCTCGACGCGCTGCTCCAGGGTCAGGAACGGCGAGTAGCCGGCGTTGTCGGCGAGCTGGCCGGGGTCGTCGATCTGCTGCACCCGGTCCACCACCTGCCAGGCACCGCGCCCCCGCAGCCAGGTGGCGACCAGCGCCTTGTACTCCTTGACCAGCTCGGTGACCTGGCCCGGCAGGGGGTCGGGCAGCGGCGGCTCCGCCACGCGGGTCGCCTCGACCCACAGCGCGGCGCCGGGTCCGGTGGTACCGGCGCCGATGCGCACCCGGTGCACGGCGCGGATCAGCGCGCCCGGGTCGCCGTCGGACAGCCGGCCCACCTGCTCCACGGTGCCCAGCGCGCCCACCGCGGTGTACGCGCCGTCCACCCGTGGCACCAGCAGCACGCGCGGCTTCCCACCGCCGGGCCGGGTGCGGCCCGGCCCGGTCCCGGGCGCGGCGCGCTCGGCCGCGGCCTGCGCGGCTTCCACGGCGGCGCGCACCTCGGCGTCGGACAGGTCCAGCGGCACCACCATGCCGGGCAGCACCACCTCGTCATCGAGCGGCAGTACGGGCAGGGTGAGCGGTGCGGACGACGAACCCATGATCTCTCCCTCGGCAGGCAAGTTGAGTTATGCCCACTCAATGCCGGGGCCGGAGGGATTGTTCCCCCGCCCTTGTTCGCCGTGAGCGATCATCGCCCCGGCCCACTCACCGCATGGTGGTCGCACGGGCGCACGACCGTACGGGAGTGCGTAGCCGAGCCGCGGGGCCTGCCTTTACGCTGCTTGCCAACCAACGGAACGTGCCACGGCAGCCGACCACCTGCCCGGCACACGGGCCACCAGAGCACGGGACCACCCAGGGGCGGGCGCATGGAGTCAAGTCACACGAGCCACAACGGGGCCCCCGCGACCACTCCAGGGGCGCAGCGCCGGGTGCTGGTCGTGGAGGACGACCCGACCATCGTCGACGCCATCGCGGCCCGGCTGCGCGCCGAGGGCTTCCAGGTGCAGACCGCGAGCGACGGGCCGGCCGCCGTGGACACGGCCGAGGCGTGGCAGCCCGACCTGCTCGTCCTCGACGTGATGCTGCCGGGCTTCGACGGCCTGGAGGTCTGCCGCCGGGTGCAGGCCAGGCGGCCGGTGCCGGTGCTGATGCTCACCGCGCGCGACGACGAGACCGACATGCTGGTGGGCCTCGGCGTGGGCGCGGACGACTACATGACCAAGCCGTTCTCCATGCGGGAGCTGGCCGCCCGGGTGCACGTGCTGCTGCGCCGCGTGGAGCGGGCGGCGCTGGCCGCGCACACGCCGCGCAACGGCATCCTGCGGCTGGGCGAGCTGGAGATCGACCACGCGCAGCGGCGGGTGCGGGTGCGCGGCACGGACGTGCACCTGACGCCGACCGAGTTCGACCTGCTGGTGTGCCTGGCGAACACGCCGCGCGCGGTGCTCTCCCGCGAGCAGCTGCTGGCCGAGGTGTGGGACTGGGCCGACGCGTCCGGCACCCGCACCGTCGACAGCCACATCAAGGCGCTGCGCCGCAAGATCGGCGCCGAGCGCATCCGCACGGTCCACGGCGTGGGCTACGCGCTGGAGACCCCGGCCGCGTGAGGCCCGGGCGCGAGCGGGGAACCGGCGGGCGGCGCGGCCCGGCCGGCGCGGCGGGGCGCGGCCGCGGGGCGGGGCGGGCATGAGGCTGGTGCCCGGCCGCGCCGCCTGGAGCCGGCTGTGGGAGGCGCTGCGGCCGTTCGACCCGTACCGGTCGATCAAGGCCGCGCTGGGCGCGCTGGTGATCGGCTCGGTGATCATCACGACGCTGCTGGTGCTCGCGGCGGTCCGGTCCGACACCGAGCTGCGGATCATCACGATCTTCTCGATCATCACCTCGCTGCTGATCACCCAGTTCGTGGCGCACGGCCTGACCGCGCCGCTGGACGAGATGACCGAGGTCACCCGGGCCATGGCGCACGGCGACTACACGCGCCGGGTGCGGGCGGCCCAGCGCCGGGACGAGTTCGGGGCGCTGGCGACCTCCTTCAACCGGATGGCCGCCGACCTGGAGGCGGTGGACACCCACCGCAAGGAGCTGGTCGCCAACGTCTCGCACGAGCTGCGCACCCCGATCGCCGGCCTGCGGGCCGTCCTGGAGAACGTCGTGGACGGCGTCTCCGAGGCCGACCCGGAGACCATGCAGATCGCGCTGCGGCAGACCCAGCGGCTGGGCCGGCTGGTCGAGCAGCTGCTGGACCTGTCCCGGCTGGACCACGGCGTGGTGCCGCTGCGCGCGCGGCGGTTCGAGGTGTGGCCGTACCTGGCCGGCATCCTCAAGGAGGCGTCGATGGCCACGTCCATGGCCAAGGGCGCCTCGGCGGAGCGCGCGGGCCCGCACGCGCGCCAGGACGTGCACCTGAACCTCGACGTGCAGCCGCCCGACCTGATCGCCTACGCCGACGCCGAGCGGCTGCACCAGGTCGTCGCCAACCTCGTCGACAACGCCGTCAAGCACAGCCCGGCGCACGGCCGGGTGACCGTGCGGGCCCGGCGCGGCGACGGCGCGCAGAGCCTGGAGCTGGAGGTCGTGGACGAGGGGCCGGGCATCCCGGCGGCCGAGCGGGACCGCGTCTTCGAGCGGTTCAACCGGGGCGGCAGGCCCGCCGAGGGCGACCGGTCCGGGGCGCGCACCGGCGGCCCGGGCGGCGACGGCGGCACGGGCCTGGGCCTGGCCATCGCGCGCTGGGCGGTGGACCTGCACGGCGGCCGGATCGGCGTGGCGGAGTCGCCGCGCGGCTGCCGGATCCGGGTCTCGCTGCCGGGCACGCCCGCGGCCCCGGCGCTCCCGCCGCCGACCCGGGTGCCCTGACCGCCCGCCCTCGCCCCCCGGCCCGGCCGCCCGGTCCGACTCCCGGCCCCCGGCGGCGCGTTCGGCCCGTACGGGCGGACGGTGTCCGGGCCGTACGGGCGGACGGTGCCCGGACCGTACGGGCGGGCGGCGGGGCGGAGACACCGGGGCACATGCCAATGGCAACAGCATGCCCATACGAGCGACATGGCGCACATCCGTGCTACGCCGACAGCGAACTTGGCGTGATTCCCGGCCCACCTGTCCACGAAACCCGGCGATCAATGTGACGTAGACGACGGTTGACCAGTGCGACCTGCACGTACGGGGCCCGAGGGCGTAGCCTTTATTTCCGCTGTCCACCATTTCAGGTAGCGGAAGAGGGCGGTTGCCGCCGTGTCGCCACAGGCTCCCAACACTACGAGCACCCAGGCCGACCAGCAGAACGGGCAGGGTGCCGACCCTGCCGCTGCGTTCGGCCCCAACGAGTGGCTCGTCGACGAGATCTACCAGCAGTACCTCCAGGACCCGAACTCGGTCGACCGGGCCTGGTGGGACTTCTTCGCCGACTACAAGCCGGGTCAGGACACCGGCTCCGCGGTGGCCTCCCCGCCGCAGACCGCGCCCGGCGGCGCGCCCCCCGCCCCCGCGGCCCCCGCCCCGGCCGCCCCCGCCGCCCAGCCCGCGCAG
>NZ_JAVSCF010000177.1:0-13528 GCF_031932565.1 Streptomyces sp. B1866 | reverse complement strand
CCCGCCGCACGGCCCCGGCCCGTGGCCGCCCGTCCGCCCCCGGCGGGGCGCGGGCCGCCCCTGCCTGCCCGCCGCGCCCTCCCGGGCCGCCGCCTCGCCGCATAGGGTCGGACCCCATGGACATCAGCGACACCGCCCCCCGCGTCCCCGCCGACGGGACGGCCCCCGCGGACGGGGCCGCCGGCACCCTCGACGGAGTGGACGAATCCGTGCGCGCCGAGCTCACCGGGCTGCGCGAGAGCATTGACAACATCGACGCGGCCGTCGTCCACATGCTCGCCGAGCGCTTCAAGTGCACCCAGCGGGTCGGCTACCTCAAGGCGGCCCACCGCCTGCCCCCGGCCGACCCGGCGCGCGAGGCACGGCAGATCGAGCGGCTGCGGCGGCTCGCCGAGAGCGCCCGGCTCGACCCGTCCTTCGCGGAGAAGTTCCTCAACTTCATCATCGCCGAGGTCATCCGGCACCACGAGACCATCGCCCGCGCCTGACCCTCCCGCCTCCGGCCGGCCANCACGAGACCATCGCCCGCGCCTGACCCTCCCGCCTCCGGCCGGCCAGCGCACCCCGCGACGCCGACCCGGCGCCGGTCGCGCGCCCGGTCGCGCGCCCGGCGCCCGGCGCAACCCCCGCTTTCCCCGTGTGCCACCCCCGGGGCATACGGCAGCATGTCCCCATGTCCGTACTGACGCGCGACGAAGCGCAGCGGCGAGCCCGCCTCCTCGACGTCCACCGCTACCTCATCGACCTCGACCTGACCCGCGGCGACGAGGTGTTCGGCTCCACCACGACCATCCGCTTCAGCGTGCGCGAGGCGGCTGCGGACACCTTCGCCGAGCTGCGGCCCGCCGCCCTGCGCCGCGCCGAGCTGGACGGGCGGGAGCTGGACCCGGCGGCCCTCGCCGACGGCCGCCTCGCGCTCACCGGCCTCGCCGAGGGCGAGCACGAGCTGACCGTCACCGCGGACATGCGCTACTCGCACACCGGGGAGGGGATGCACCGCTTCACCGACCCCGCCGATGGCCGGACGTACCTGTACACCGCGTGCTGCGAGGCCAACGCGAGCCTGGTGTTCGCCGCCTTCGACCAGCCCGACCTGAAGGCCGTCCTGGAGGTCGCCGTCACCGCCCCGGCCGACTGGACCGTGCTGGGCAACGGCGTCGCCACCCGGGACGGGACCGCCGGCGGCCCGGACCCGGTCCGCTGGCGCCTCGCCCCCACCCCGCCCATCAGCACCTACCTGATGGCCGTCGCCGCCGGCCCGTACCACTCGATACACGCCGAGCACGCCGGCATACCCTTCGGCCTGCACGTGCGCCGCTCGCTGGCCCCGCACCTGGAGGCCGACGCCGAGGAGCTGTTCGCCGTCACCCGGCGCTGTTTCGACCGCTACCACCAGATCTTCGCCGAGCCCTACCCCTTCGACTCCTACGACCAGGCGTTCGTCCCCGAGTTCAACTCCGGCGCCATGGAGAACCCGGGCCTGGTCACCTTCCGCGACGAGTTCGTCTACCGCTCCGCCGTGACCGACGCCGACCGGCAGACCCGCGCCATGGTCATCGCCCACGAGATGGCCCACATGTGGTTCGGCGACCTGGTCACCATGCGGTGGTGGGACGACATCTGGCTGAACGAGTCCTTCGCCGAGTACATGGGCTACCAGATCACCACCGAGGCCACCCGCTTCACCGACATCTGGGCCGACTTCGGCGTCCGCCGCAAGAGCTGGGGCTACGACGCCGACCAGCGCGCCTCCACCCACCCCGTCGCGCCCGCCGCCGCCGACGTGCCCGACACCGCGGCCGCCCGCCTCAACTTCGACGGCATCTCCTACGCCAAGGGCGCCTCCGCGCTGCGCCAGCTCGTCGCCTGGCTCGGCCGGGACGCCTTCCTCGCCGGCATCAACGAGCACTTCGCCCGCCACCGCTTCGGCAACGCCGCCCTCGCCGACTTCCTCGACTCCCTCGCCCACGCCTCCGGGCGCGACGTGCACGGCTGGGCCGACCGGTGGCTGCGCACCACCGGCGTCGACACCCTCACACCCGCGGTCACCGCGAACGGCGGCCGGTGGAGCGTGGACATCCGCCACCAGGGCGGCGGCACCACGCGCCCGCACCACATCGCCATCGGCCTGTACGACCACGAGCCGGCCGCCCCGCACAAGCTCCAGCTGCGCGACCGCGTCGAGGCCGAGCTGCCGCCCGGCGACGGCGAGACCGTCACCCTGTCCTTCACCGGCCCCCGCCCCGACCTGCTGCTGCTCAACGACGGCGACTTCACCTACGCCAAGGTCCGGCTCGACACCGGCTCCTGGGACGCAGCCCAGCGCTCGCTGTCCGGCCTGCCCGACGCCGTCACCCGCGCCGTGGTGTGGAACGCCGCCCGCGACATGGTGCGCGACGGCGAACTCCCGCCCGCCGCCTACCTCGACGCCGTCCGCGCCCACCTGCCGCACGAGACCGACATCGCCATCGTGGAGGGCGTCCTCGCCTTCGCCCGCGGCCAGGTCGCCGACCGCTTCCTGCCGCCCGCCCGCCGCCCCGCCGCCCTGGCCGTCATCGCCGCCACCTGCCGCGACCTGATGCGCCGCACCGAGGACGGCTCCGGCCCCGGCCTGCGACTCGCGGCCGTACGCACCTTCGTGGACAGCGCCGGCGCCCCGGCCGCCGCCGAACTGCTCGACTGGCTCGACGGCGACACCGTGCCCGGCGGCCCGGCCCTCGACCCCGACCTGCGCTGGCAGGTCCTGCGCCGGCTGGCCGTCCTCGGCGCCGCCACCGCCGCCGACATCGCCGCCGAACTCGCCCGCGACCCCAGCGCCACCGGCCAGGAGAGCGCCGCCCGCTGCCGGGCCGCCCTGCCCGACGCCGCGGCCAAGGACGCGGCGTGGGCCGCCCTGTTCGACCCCGCGGGCGAGCTGTCGAACTACCTGTTCACGGCCACCGCCGCCGGATTCTGGCAGCCCGAGCAGCACGCCCTGCTCACCGACTACGTGCCGCGCTACTTCCCGTCGGCCGTCGCCCTCGCCGCCCGCCGCGGCCCGGCCATCGCCGCGGCCCTGGCCCGCTTCGGCTTCCCCACGACGGTGGACGGCGAGACCCTGCGGCTGGCCGAGGAGTGCCTGGCCGGCGCCGGCACCCTGCCGGCCCTGCACCGGGGACTGGCCGACCAGGTGGACGACGTCCGGCGGGCGCTGCGGGTCCGGGAGCGGCACGGAGAGGCGTGACCGCCCCCGGACCCGCCCGGGCGCCGCGCCCGCCCGGCCCGCGCGAGGCCGCCCGCCCGCACCCGGCGTCCCGTACGGCGCGTTTCCCACGTACGGGTGGAGTAGATCCCGGCACCCGGGAAGACCGCCCGACCGCCCCGTAGCGTGGAAGAGCAGCCGACGTCCCGACCTCGACACCCTTTTCGACCTCGACACCACGAGGGGCACACCGTGCCTGTGCCCGCTTGACGGGGCCGACCGCCCGCACGCCCTCGCGGGCGGCGCCGACGGCCCCCGTGCCCTCCGCCCCCAGCCGACGGAGGACCGCGCCGTGCTCGGCGGTACGGCCGTCCCCGAGGGGCGGTGGCTGACGGCCACCGCCTCGAACCCCCGCACCCGGCCCAGCGACCTCACCGCGCTCCCGCACCTCGTGGAAGGCAGCACCGCCCATGAGCACCGCCGAACCCCCCGCGCCCCCGGTTCCTGACGACCCCGAGACGCCCCTGGACCTGGTCGGCGTCGGCATCGGCCCGTTCAACCTGTCGCTGGCCGCCCTGGCCGACGGCGCGCCCGGCCTGCGCACCGCCTTCTACGAGCGCGAACCGGCCTTCCACTGGCACCCGGGCCTGCTGGTGGACGGCGCGGCGCTCCAGGTGCCGTTCCTGGCGGACCTGGTGACGCTCGCCGACCCGGCCAGCCGCTGGTCGTTCCTGAACTACCTCAAGGCGCGCGAGCGGCTGTACCCGTTCTATGTGGCCGAGCGGTTCCGCATCCACCGCGCCGAGTACGACGCGTACTGCCGCTGGGTCAGCGAACAGCTGCCGGGGCTGCACTTCCGCCACCGGGCCGAGGCCGTGCGCTGGAGCCCCGACCGCGGCGCGTTCGAGGTCGAGGTCACCCGGCTCGACGAGGACGGCGAGGCCGTGGCCCTGGACCCGGTCGCCGCCCGGCACGTGGTGCTGGGCGTGGGCACCGAGCCGTACGTGCCGGAGCCGCTGCGGCCGCTCGCCGACGCGGCCGCCGTGCCCGTCCTGCACGCCGCCGACTACCTGGAGCACCGCGAACGGCTGGTGGCCGCCGGGCACGTCACCGTGGTCGGCGCGGGCCAGTCGGGTGCCGAGGTCTTCCTCGACCTGCTGCGCGCGCGGCCGGCCGGCGCGGAGGACCTGCACTGGCTGGCCCGCGGCCCCGCGTTCGCGCCCGCGGAGTGCGGCAAGCTGGGCCTGGAGCGGTTCACGCCCGACTACACGCGCTACTTCCACGCCCTGCCCGAGCCGGAGCGCGACCGGCTGCTGTCCGGCCCGTGGCAGCTCGACGGGGGCATCGGCCACGACACCCTCGCGGCCATCCACGACGAGCTGTACCGCCGCACCCTCGACGGCGGCTGGCCCCGCGCCGTCCTCACCCCCGGCGTCACCGTGCGCACGGCCGGCCGGGCGTCCGCCGGCCGCGTGGAACTGCACCTGGAACACCTCCAGCAGGGCACCCGCGCCCGCCTGGTCACCGACGCCGTCGTGCTGGCCACCGGCTACCGCGAGCGCCGCACCGACACCCTGCTGGCCGAACTCGGCCCGTACCTGCGCCGCGACGCCGCCGGGCGCCCGTGCGTCGACGAGCGGCACCGCCTGGAGCTCGACCCGGTGGTGAAGGGCTCGGTGTACGTGCAGAACGCCGAGCGCCACACCCACGGCGTCGGCGCCTCCGACCTGGGCCTGGCCGCCTGGCGCTCCGCCGGCATCCTCAACTCGGTGACGGGCGGGGCGCTGTACCCGGCGCCGGTGCGCACCGCGTTCACCACCTTCGGCCTGGGGCCGGGGCCGGGCGGCGGGGAGCCGCCGCCGGGCTGGGGCGGCGAGCGCCTGGTGTCCACGCGCGCGTAAGGCCGGTCTCCCGCGACGAGCGGCCCGCGCGGGGAGAGCGGGAGCCCGCGGCGGGGCGGGAGCCGCGGCGGGGCGGGAGCGCGTACCGCTCGCCACCCGCCCGGCGCGCGCACCATGCTGGGGTCATGGCCGACCAGCCGCGGCACCAGCCGCCGTACCCGCCCCAGACCCCTGAGACCACCCCGGACCGCGCCGCCGCGCCGCCGTACGGCACCCCCGACGCCCCGCGCGTCGCCGTCCGCGGCGAGGCCCGGCTGGAGGTCGAGCCCGAGATCGCCCGCATCGCCGTCACCGTCGGCGCGCGCGGCACCGACCGGCGCGCCACCTTGGAGGACCTCACCCGGCGCAACGCCCGGGCGCTGGACCTGGTGAGGTCCTACGGCGAGGCCGTCGAGAAGCTGGAGACCGGCTCCTTCAGCCTCACCCCGCAGCTCACCGAGAAGGGCCGGCACGAGCGCGTGCACGCCTACCACGGCAGCGTCCACACCGCCGCCACCCTCGCCGACTTCACCGCCCTCGGTGAACTCGCCACCCGCCTCGCCGGCCTGGACCTGACCAGCGTGGCCGGCCCGTGGTGGGCCCTGCGCCCCGACTCGCCCGCACACGGCGAGGCGCGGCGGCAGGCGGTACGGGAGGCGGTGCGGCGCGCGCGGGAGTACGCGGACGCGCTCGGCGCCCGGATCGTCGCGCTCGTGGAACTCGCCGACATCGGGGCCGAGAGCCCGGAACCGTACTCCGCGGTGCGCACCCGGTCGCTCATGGCCTACGGCGCCGCCGCCGAGTCCGACGCCCCGCCGCTCGACCTCGAACCGCTTCGCCAGACGGTGTACGCGCACGTCAACGCACGTTTCGTCATGACCCCGCCCGCGCTGTAGCCCGGCCCGCCGCGGCTCCCGCGGCCCGGCGGGCCCCGCTCAGCGGAGCGCGGCGGCGCACGTTTCATTAGTTGTCAGAAAGCTGCCACCCAATGGCCATGGCCAGGTGGGCACTTCGCCGTCATCTACCAGTGGGTAAGCCGTACGCTCGACTCATGCGCCGAGCGAAGATCGTCTGCACTCTGGGGCCCGCGACCGACTCGTACGAGCAGATCAAAGCACTCATCGAGGCCGGAATGGACGTGGCCCGCTTCAACCTGAGCCACGGCACCTACGCCGAGCACGAGGAGCGGTACCGCCGGGTGCGCAAGGCGTGCACCGAGACCGGACGCAACGTCGGCGTGCTCGTGGACCTTCAAGGCCCGAAGATCCGGCTGGGCCGTTTCCGCGAAGGGCCTGTACTGCTTGAACGCGGCGACGAGTTCACGATCACCGTCGAACCGGTCGAGGGCGACCGCTTCCAGTGCGGCACCACCTACCGGGGCCTGGCCGCCGACGTCAGCAGGGGCGAGCGCATCCTGGTGGACGACGGCCGCGTCACCCTGGAGGTCCTGGGCGTCGACGGCCCGCGCGTGCACACGATCGTCATCGAGGGCGGCATGGTCTCCGACCACAAGGGCCTCAACCTGCCCGGCGTCGCCGTCTCCGTCCCCGCCCTGTCCGACAAGGACGTGGCGGACCTGCGCTGGGCCCTGCGCACCGGCGCCGACGTGATCGCCCTGTCCTTCGTGCGCGACGCGGCCGACGCGGTGGACGTACGCCGCGTCATGACCGAGGAGAACCGCCGCCTCCCCGTCATCGCGAAGGTCGAGAAGCCGCAGGCCGTGGAGAACCTCGCCGAGATCGTGGACGCCTTCGACGGCATCATGGTCGCGCGCGGCGACCTCGGCGTGGAGATGCCGCTGGAGTCCGTGCCGATGGTCCAGAAGCGCGCCGTCCAGCTCGCCAAGCGCAACGCCAAGCCGGTCGTCGTCGCGACCCAGATGCTCGACTCGATGATCGAGAACTCCCGCCCGACCCGCGCCGAGGCGTCCGACGTCGCCAACGCGGTCATCGACGGCGCGGACGCGGTGATGCTCTCCGGCGAGACCAGCGTGGGCAAGCACCCGGTCGAGACGGTCAAGACCATGGGCCGGATCGTGGCCGCGGCCGAGGAGGACATCCTGGCCAAGGGCCTGCCCCCGCTGACGGACCGCACCAAGCCGCGCACCCAGGGCGGCGCCGTGGCCCGCGCGGCGGCCGAGATGGGCGACTTCCTCGGCGCGCGGTTCCTCGTCGCCTTCACCCAGAGCGGCGACACCGCCCGCCGCCTGTCCCGCTACCGCTCGCCCATCCCGCTCCTGGCCTTCACCCCGGAGCCCGCCACCCGCTCGCAGCTCAACCTGACCTGGGGCGTGGAGACCTTCCTGGGCCCCCGGGTGGACTCGACCGACGAGATGGTGGCGCAGGTGGACGAGGAGCTGCTGCGCATCGGCCGCTGCCGCCCGGGCGACGTCGTGATCATCACCGCGGGCTCCCCGCCCGGCGTCCCGGGCTCCACCAACCTGGTCCGCGTGCACCGGATCGGGGAGGGCGCCGCGGGGCAGCGGGACCGGGAGTGAGCCGGGCACAGCCGTGGACGGCCGCCAAGCCGGGGCGCCACCCGCTCCGGTCCGCGGCGCGCGCGTGACGCGTTCAGGTGACGGACGGAGAAAAAGGAGAGTGCCCCGGGTCGGACTCGAACCGACACTGTATGGGTTTTGAATCCATTGCCTGCTGCCAATTGGGCTACCGGGGCCAGCGCAATCGCAGGTGGCCGAGCACCTGCTGTGGGTCCACCATACAGGAGCTAGGTAGGCTCAGGGTGCCCCACCTGCCCGGAAGCGAGGAGCACAGTGAGCGCCGCTGACGCCCCCGACGAGAAGCCTCCCACCACCGCGGACGACACGTCGCACATCCCCCCGACCACCACCCGTGTCGTCATCGCGGAGGACGAGGCGCTGATCCGCCTCGACCTGAAGGAGATGCTGGAAGAAGAGGGCTATTCCGTCGTGGGCGAGGCGGGTGACGGGGAGTCGGCCGTGGCGCTGGCCCGCGAGCACCGGCCCGACCTGGTCATCCTGGACGTGAAGATGCCCGTCCTCGACGGCATCTCCGCCGCCGAGCGCATCGCCGCCGAGCGCATCGCGCCCGTCCTGATGCTCACCGCCTTCTCCCAGCGCGAACTGGTCGAGCGGGCGCGCGACGCGGGCGCCATGGCGTACCTGGTGAAGCCTTTCAGCAAGAGCGACGTGGTGCCCGCCATCGAGATGGCCGTCTCCCGGTTCACCGAGCTGAAGACGTTGGAGAAGGAGGTCGCCGACCTCTCTCAGCGGCTCACCACCCGCAAACTGGTCGACCGCGCCAAAAGCGTCCTGCAGACGGAATACGGACTGACCGAGCCCGCCGCCTTCCGCTGGATCCAGAAGACGTCGATGGACCGCCGCCTGTCCATGCAGCAGGTGGCCGAGGCGGTCATCCAGGACGCGGAGGAGAAGAAGCAGCAGCAGAAGGGCGGCGCGTAGCCGGCTGCCCCGGCCGGTCAGGCCGGGGCCACGGGCGCCAGCAGGGCGCGGACCTCCGCCGCCTCCTGCGACGCACGTGCTTCGTGGATGGCCAGTGCCTCGCGCCAGCAGGCTTCGGCGCGGCCGGTCTGTCCGAGGCCGTACAGGGCCCGCCCGAGCACGGTCAGGATGACGGCGCGGCGCCATTCGCCGCCGATGCCGCGCAGGGCGAGGGCCTGCTCGGCGTGGGTGGCGGCCTGCGCGGGGTGGTCGAGGTCCAGGTGGGCCTCTGCCATCTGCTGGTGGGCCATGCCCTCCCACAGCGGCTGCCGGTAGTCGTGGAAGAGGGNGCCCGAGGCCGCCGCGCCGGCCGGGCCCTGCGCCGCCGCGCGGCCAGGCCCTCAGCCGCGTGCGCGTCCCGGCAGCCGCGCGGCCAGCGCTCGCATGCGCCGGCCGAAGCCGTCCTCCGCCACCGACCCGAACCACACGGACAGATGGTCGGCGCCCGCCCGCTGCCACGCGTCGGCCTCGGTGCGCAGGTCGTCGGCCGTCCGCCCGCCGGGGCCGTCGTCGTCCCAGGAGATCCGGGCCCCGGCCGCCACCGGCCGCCCGCCGCTCAGCTCGCGCAGCGCAGCGCGCCGCTCGGAGAACTCCTCGGGGCCGAGGGCGAACCCCTGCCACCAGTCGCCCAGCTCGGCGGCGCGGCGCAGCGCGGCCTGTGAGTTGCCGCCGATGAGGAACGGCACCGGGCGCTCGGGCACCGGCTGGAACACCGCGCGCTCGTCGAAGGCGTGGAACCGGTCCCGGTAGGGGCCGCCCCCCTTCTCGTGCAGATGGCGGATCAGCCGCAGGGAGCTGGTGGTCAGCGCCCCGCGGCTGCCGAAGTCGACCCCCGCCGCGTCGAATTCGTACCCCTCCCATCCCACGCCCGCGCCGAGCACGAACCGCCCGCCGCTGAGGTGCGCCAGCGTCGCGGCCTGCCGGGCCAGCACGAGCGGAGCACGCAGCGGCAGCACGACGACGGTCGTGCCGAGCGTGACCCGCTCGGTGGCCGCCGCGAGGTAAGCGAGCGTCACCAGGGATTCGTACACCCCGCCGTACCGGTCGGGGCCGTAGGGGCCGGGCGGAAGCACGTGGTCGGGCAGCCACACGCCCTCGTACCCCAGCTCCTCGGCCTCCCGGGCGAGCCGGACCAGCTCCTGCACGCCCATGCTGGGCGACTCGTCCGGCAGTACGACGTGCACCTGCACGGCGGGCTCCTCTCGCGGCCAGGTCAACGGCATCCGTGCCTTTGTAGACCTTGACGCCACGTGAAGGTCAAGCCCGTCCGTCAGGGACGGAAGCTCTGGGAACCGCCGGACGCCCGGTCGGCCTGTCGGCTGCGCGCTTCCCGGGCGGCGCGGGAGAGTCAGACGGGCCGGTGGACTTCGGCCGGGGCGTAGCGGGGGGCGGTGGGCCGGTGGACCTCGGTGGGGATGTAGACCGGGGTGGCGGGTCGGTGGACCTCGGCGGGCGCGTAGCGGGGGGCGGCGGGCCGGTGGCTGTCGGCGGGCGCGTCCACGGCGGTGCCGGGCCGCGCCGGGCCGACGGACGTGGTTCGCTCGCTCGCTCCTGCTATCGATACGGCCGAAGCCTGTACGGCGATGCCGGCGACGGCTGCGGCGGCGATTAGCGAGGCAGCAAGGGTTTTTCTGACGTGAGACATTTCCGCTCCTGCGAGGTTGGATGTTTACCTATTTCGACATGCGAACACATGCTCGATGAATGCATATGCCTGGGGTTGGCCGGATGCCGCCGAAGCTTGGCGGGAAGGGCACCGTTTCGCGCATACGGCAGCGGGGCCGACGCCGACGCCGTCCCCTCCTGCGCCGTCGACATCGGCCCCGTGCTGTGTCCCCCGTGACGCGGAGCCGCTCTCCCCAGACCATGCTCCGCGTCCCGTGTCCCCCGTCCCCTCGTCACAGGGGGCACCACCCCTCGCTTCCGGCCCACCGGGAACAAAGCCCACGGCTACGCGGCGGAACAGGCGGAATCGAGGGGAAGTCGCGGACCGGGCGGGCAGGCCCGGTCCGAACAGTCCCTAGCCCTTACCCCCCGAGGGCCAGTGGGTCTCACTCTGCGCACCGGGCGGGGCCAGATCGGCCCCTACCAGACCGTCCTCAGCCTCACCCTCGTCCTCGGCGTCCGGAGCCGGCGGCGCGCCCTCGTCGACGACCACGGAGCCCTCTGCGGGAATCTCCAGGTCGGGAGTGGTGCGCGGCGCGGGCAGCCGCAGGCCGTCCAGCGTGCTCGCCGCATCGTGCGCCGGGAGGTGGTGATCCTCGGCGGCGAGCGACGGCAGTGCCGGGCGGTGGCCCTCCATCGTGGCGATGGGCTGTTGCCCCGGGCGGTGGCCCTCCACGGTGGCGATGGGCTGCTGCCCCGGGCGGTGCCCCTCCACGGTGGCGATGGGCTGCTGCCCCGGGCGGTGCCCCTCGTCCGCGACGACGTGGCGCTGATCCGGGCGGTGCCCCTCGTCCGCCTCCACGGAATCGGCGGGCGAGAGGTGGCCTTCCAACGGACGGAAGGCGTCGGATTCCGGCTTGGCGTCCTTGTCCTGACTCATGACGATCAACTCCATTACTGCAAGGGCAGTCGAGTAGGACGCCCGGCCGGCGACTCCCCCGAGATCGCCGGACGGGCGCCCTTCAGGGCCGGACCCTCCGGGTCGGACCTGACGCCGACCCGTCGGCCCCCCGCGGGGACGGATCGACTGACTCAAGACTCCCGCGTAGCGATAAACGATTGATGAACGTCCGAGCCGGGGGATGTCATGCGGCGGCCACGGGCTCCAGCAGGGCGCGCACGACCTTGGCTTCGGGCGTGCCCAGCTGTTCGTGAATGGCCAGTGCCTCGCGCCAGCAGGCTCCGGCGCGGCCGGTCTGCTCCAGACCGTACAAGGCCTTGCCGAGCACCGTCAGGACGATGGCGCGGCGCCATTCGCCGCCGATGCCGCGCAGGGCGAGGGCCTGCTCGGCGTGGGTGGCGGCCTGCGCGGGGTGGTCGAGGTCCAGGTGGGCCTCTGCCAGTCGCTGGTGGGACATGCCCTCCCACAGCGGCTGCCGGTTCTCCTGGAACAGGTNGCTGGTGGGCCATGCCCTCCCACAGCGGCTGCCGGTAGTCGTGGAAGAGGGCGAGGGCTTCGGCGAGCTGGTCCAGCGCTTCGGCGGGCTGGCCCGCGCGGGTCAGGGCGACGCCCAGCGCGTACTTGCCGTTGGGCAGGCGTACGGTGCGGCCCAGGCTCTCGTAGATGGCCGCTCCGCGCCGGGCCAGCTCCACACCGCTGTCCAGGCGGCCCGTCTCGACGTGCGCGCGCGACAGGATGCACAGGGCGTCGGCTTCGCCGGGGCGGTCGCCGACGGCGCGGAAGGAGTCGAGCGCCTGACGGTAGTGTGCCTCCGCGGCCCTCGGGTTCCGCCGGACGAGCGCGTTGGTTCCCAGCGTGACGAGGGCACGGCCGAGGATCACGGGGTCCTCCGTGTCACTCCCCAGCAGCAGGGCCCGCTGAGTCTCCGCGTCGGCCCGGTCGGACCTGCCGGTCACCACGTGGGCGTTGCCCAGCGCCAACCGCGCGCGCCCTTCCGCCCAGGAGTCACCCGTCCCCCGCGCGGCCTCGCCGATCAGGGTGGCCACGCTCTCGTACCGATGTCCGGCGGCCCCGGATTCGGCGAGATCCGTCACCGTGAGCAGCAGGTCGGCGGCGCGGCGGAGGAGGTCGCCGCCGGNGCCCGTCTCGACGTGCGCGCGCGACAGGTTGCACAGCGCGCTGGCCTCGCAGGGCCGGTCGCCGAGGGAGCGGAAGATGTCGATCGCCTGGAGGAGGTACGCCTCCGAGTCCTTCTCCGAGTCCTCCAGGTCGCGTCGGCCGAGCGACACGTTGATGCCGCGCTCGGTGAGAGCCCGGCCCACGGTCATGGGGTCTTCGGCGGCGGTGCCCAGCAGTACCGCCCGCTGTGACTCCTCGCCGGCCTTGCCGAACTTGTCGGTCAGGCCGTAGACGTTGGCCAGCGCCAGGCGTGCGCGCCCCTCCGTCCGCAGGTCCTCCGCCGTGCGCGCGGCCTCGCTGACCACGGTGGCAACGTTTTCGAGCCGGGGTGCGTTGGCCCCGGATTCGGCGAGGTCCTTGGCCGTGAGCAGCAGGTCGGCGGAGCGGCGGAGGAGGTCGCCGCCGACGGACTGGCGGGCGCAGGCCAGCAGGCACTCGGCTTCGGAGTACAGCCAGTCCAGGGCCGTCTTGGGGTCCTGGAAGTCCAGTCCCGGGTACCGGGTCGGGGCGAGGAAGTCCACCAGGCGGTCGCCGGGCCGCTGGAGCGCGTACACCTGGGCCGCGGTGGCGAGGTAGAAGTCCAGCAGTCTGGAGAGGGCGGCCTCGCGTTCGGCGGGGGTCTCGTCGCGTTCGGCGCAGGCGCGGGCGAAGAGGCGGACCAGGTCGTGGTAGCGGTAGCGGCCGGGGGCGGCGGACTCCAGGAGGCTGGTGTCGACCAGGGTCTCCAGCAGGTCCTCGGCGTCGTCGGGGTGCATGGCGAGGACGGCGGCCGCGGCGGTGAGGGAGATGTCGGGGCCGTCGGCCAGGCCCAGGAGGCGGAAGGCGCGGGCCTGCGCGGGTTCCAGCCGGCCGTAGCCGAGTTCGAAGGTGGCCTTGACGGCGAGGTCTCCGGCGCGCAGTTCGTCCAGGCGGCGGCGCTCGTCGGCCAGCCGGCGGGCCAGGGCGGAGACGGTCCAGGTGCGGCGGGAGGCCAGGCGGGAGGCGGCGATGCGGATGGCCAGCGGCAGGAAGCCGCAGGCGGCGACCACGTCCATGGCGGCCTCGCGCTCCGCGCCGACCCGCTCCTGCCCGACGATCCGGGTGAAGAGGACCAGTGCCTCCTCCGGGCTCATCACGTCCAGGTCGACCAGGTGCGCACCGGCCAGGTCCACCATGCGGTGGCGGCTGGTGATGAGCGCGGCGCAGCCTTCGGTGCCGGGCAGGAGGGGGCGCACCTGAGCGGCGTCCCGGGCGTTGTCCAGCAG
>NZ_JAVSCF010000176.1:0-13791 GCF_031932565.1 Streptomyces sp. B1866 | reverse complement strand
CGGGCGCCGCGCTGGGCCGCGGCGGCGCCGCGGCGGGTACGGAAGGCCCGGCACGCGCCGCCCCGGCACCGGCACGGGCGCGCCCCCGCCCGGCGGCAGCCCGCCGTGCCCCGCGTCCGCGTGCGACCCTCCCACCTGTGCCGCCTGGCGCAGGGCCGGCTCTCGCCGGAGCTGCTGACCTGGTGCCGGCGGATGTACGGCGGGTAGGGCCCGTACGGTCACAGCCGCCGGCGTGCCGGTATCACTCCTCGATGGCTCCGCCCACCGCCCGCAGGTGCTCGCGGAAGGTGAGGGCCGGGTCGTCCCGGCGGCGGGCGAGGTAGGCGTCGAACCCGACCTGCTCGCGCAGGGACACGCCCGCGCGGATCCGCTCGGCCTGCCGCCGCTCGGTGTCGCGGATCGTCTCGGCCAGCGTCAGGAGGTCCGCGGACCGGTCGGCGGGCAGGAACAGCACGCCGTCGTCGTCGCCCACCACCAGGTCCGCGCGCCCCACGGTCCACTCCCCCACGGCCGCCGACTCCAGCGCGTCCCCGGGGCGCGGGCCGAGGCGCAGCGGGCCGGTCGGGATCGCGCCGAGGCTGAAGACCGGCAGCCCGATCGCCCGTATGTCGGCCGTGTCGCGGTGCAGGCCCCAGACGACGACCCCGGCCAGCCCCGCGGCCCGCGCCTCCAGGACGACCAGGTCGCCGACGCAGGACTCGTCCAGGCGCCCGCCGTTGTCGACCACCAGCACGTCGCCGGGCGCGGCCGCCTCGAACGCCTCCAGGAAGACGTCGACACTGCCGGCGTGCCGGGCGGGCAGCACGCGCCCGGCCAGCCGGCCGCCGGGCACGGCGGCGCGCGTCGGCGCGGGCGCGCACCGCACCGGCACTCCCGCGCGGACGCAGGCGTCCGCCAGGTGAGCGGTGGTCAGGGCCGCGAACCGCTCGGCGAGGCGGGCGGGTTCGCGGGGCTCCCCGGCCGCGGGCGCGAGGTTGGCGGGGGTGTTCGCAGCGGTGTTGGCGGGGTTCATGCCGGCCTTTCCCTCGGGGCGCTGCCGCGCTCGTGGCACGCTCGCACGCCGCCGCCCGGTCGCGGCACGCGCGTGCGGCGTGTGACGCGTACGCAGCGTACGTCCGCAAGGCGGGCCCGGGCCGCCGGTGGCGCGGCGGGCCCGCTCGGCGCTACCCGCCCCTCACCCGGTGCTCCGGCCGGTCCAGCCGGGCCATCACCGTCTGGTGCGCCCGCCAGCCGTCCGGGAACTTCGGCGGCACGTCCAGGTGGACCGGGCGGACGGCCGGGTGGCGGTCCAGCAGGTCGCGGATGCCCGCGCGGGCGACGACGAGGCAGGCGTAGCGGTGCCGGGAGAGCAGCACGCACAGGCGACCGGTCTCCAGGTGGAAGGCGGAGGCGTCGACGCGGCCGGAGAGCGGGTGCCAGACGAGGGTGACGTCGAACTCGCGGCCCTGGAGGCGGTTGGCGGTGTCGGCGGTGACGCCTCTGACGCCGCGGGCGGCCAGCGCCGCGCGGACCGCGTCGGCCTGGAGGGTGCGGGCGGTGCCGACGGCGATGCGGTCGGGGGTGAGGAGCGTGCCGTCGGTGCGGGCGCCGCGCTCCAGGAGGCGGGCGGCGGTGTCGGCCAGGGCCTCGGCGACCTCGGGATCGCCGTCGAGGGTGTGGCGGGCTTGCAGTTCGAGGTAACCCCAGCCGGTGCCGGCGGCCCGGGCGAGGACCTGGTCGACGGGGCCCGGGCGGTGCGCGGCGCTGTCGTAGGTCAGTACGCGGTCGGCTTCGGCGGTGCCGGAGGTGAACGGGTAGAACGGGTAGAACGCCTCCTCGACCAGCGGCGCGGCGGTGGCGGGCAGCCGCCAGGAGACGGGCAGCTGGCGGCGCGGCAGGCCGGGGTTGTGGGCGAGGGTGACGTCCACGGCGTTCTTCAGCGGGTCCCAGGTCAGGCCGTGCCAGCGCGCGGTCTCCACGGTGGCGAACGGGTCGAGCTGGCCGGGGTCGCCGACGAACAGGGCGCGCGAGTGGTCCAGGGCGAACAGCGGGGCCGTCGCCAGCAGGGCGTCCGAGCGCATCTGGTACGCCTCGTCCACGATGGCCCACTCCCAGGCGGGCGTGTCCTTGACGTACGACCACTTCTTGGCCGTGGAGACGACGACGGGCAGGTCGCGCAGGGCCTGGACGTCGGTGTCCGCGGTGACGGCGGCGTGCCGGGCCACGCGCGGGGGGATGGCGTGCCGGCCGGAGTGCAGGCGGCCGACGGGCAGGCCGGGGTGGGCGGTGGCGAGGCGGTCGGTAAGGTCGTCGACCTGCTCGTTCGTCTGCGCGACGATCATGACGCTGCGCCCGGTGGCGGTCAGGTGACCGGTCGCCCTGACGACGAGCGTGGACTTGCCGGCGCCGGGCGGCGAGTCGACCACCACGCCGCGGCCGGCCGTCGTGTCGAGGTCGTCCAGGATGCGCGCGACCGCGCGGTCGGCCCGCTCGGCCGGGGTGCCGGGGGTTTCGGGCGGGGTGCCGGGGGTGGCGCCGGGCGGGGTGCCGGGGGTGCCTGGCGGTGTCGTCACTCCCACATCTCCTCCGCGTCCTGCTCGGTGGGGTCGTACGGCTGGGGCGGGCCGCCGTGGGTCCAGGGGGTGTCCGCGTCGTCGGGCAGCGGGGCGCGCAGGACGCGCAGGCTGAGAGTGGTGTACGTCAGCTCCTCGCCGAGGCCGGGCAGCACGCCGGGCGGGGCCGGGGGCTTGCGGCCGAAGCCCTTGTCGATCTGGAGGACGGTGTCGTACGTGCCGTCGGCGGCCGGGCGGATCTCGATGATCCGGGTCTCCTGGCCGGGGCGGCGCGGGCTGGTGACCCGGGTGCCCACGGGCAGGCGCGGGCGGTCGGCGGTGCGCAGGGTGACGGTCGGGCGCCAGAGGCTCCGGCTCGGGCCGGGGACGCGGCGCTCCAGGTCGCGGTCGGTGACGGTGCCGGTGAACGCCTCGCCGGTCAGCTCGTACTCGGCCATCGCCAGCGGGTCGTCGTAGGCGCGCTGGGCGTCGTACAGGGCCTGGGCCTCCTCCAGGCGGGCCAGGCGGCGGGCGGCGGACACGGCGTGGTCGCGGCGGGCCTGCGGACGGCCGTCCTCGTCCAGGTGGGTCGCGTACCCGGTGAACAGGGTGCGGTCCAGGGTGCGGCGGTCGGCCACGTGCGCGCCGGGCGGCAGGGCGCGCAGCAGGCCGACGCCCCGCCACATCAGGTCCCAGGTGGGGGCGAGCTGGCCGCGCAGTTCGGTGTCGATGCGGCGGGCGGCCAGTGCGCGGGCGGGGCCGGGAGGAGCCTCGTCGTGGCGGGCCATCAGGTCCTGGAGGGTCCTGCCGTCGAAGACCGGGTCGGTGGCCGGGCCGGCGGGCGGGCAGACGGCCGGGTCCTCGGCGGCCAGCGCGGCCTCGGCGCCGGTCTGCCCCGGCGGCGGGTCGATCCAGGCGAGCAGCGAGCCGAGGTGGCCGTCCAGGACGGAGCTCTGGCCGGTCGCCCAGTGGGCGGTGAGCGCCGCGGTCATGCTCAGCAGCATGCCCGAGCCCGGAAACTCCGCCTGGTCGGCCAGCCAGGTCAGCCACTTGCCGAGGGTGGGCACGGCGGCGGGCACCGCGTGCGGGCCGCTGGTCGCGCGCAGCCGGGTGGAGCGGCCGAGCAGGCGTACGTAGCGGATGCCGCCCGGGTTGGGCACGAGGATCTGGGGCGCGCGGGTCGCCCGTACGCGCTCCTCCTTGCCCCGGCCCGCCGGGTAGGTCTCGGTTTCGGCGCGGCACGCGTCCAGATAGGGCAGCAGTAGCGCGGCCAGGCGATCCACGAAGGCGAAGCGCTCGGCGCGGTCGCGCGGCTGGTGGACCGCCAGCAGGACGGGCCGGTCCCGGTCGGTGCCGGCCAGCGCCGCCAGGGGCGCGCACGCCTCGCCCGCGAGGGTGAGCGGGACGAGGACGAAGGGGTGGTCGTCGACGTGGTGGTGGCGCACGGTCGTCAGCCGCTGGGCGCGGCCGACGCGGGTCGCCTCCAGTGCGGCCACCGTGGTCAGCGCGGTCATGCCGGGCCTTCCGGGTACGGGGTCGTGGGAGCCGTGAGAGCCGTGGGGGGTGTGGCGCGCGGGGCGGCGAAGGTGGTTTCGCGCCTGCCGCGCGGGCTGTCGGCGGCCCGGCCCCGCCCGCCGCGCGGGGCGGCGAGGACGGTTTCGCGCCTCACGCGCGGGCGGTCCGCCGTCATGCCGCGCCTCCCGCGCGCAGGGCACGCAGCCGGGCGGCGTCGCGGAGCAGGGCGACCGCGTCGGCCTGGCTGGGGTCGGGCACGGCGGTGCCGTCGAGGTAGGCCAGGGCGAGGCGGGTGGAGTCGATGCCGGGCAGGTCGCCGCGTACGGACGTGCCCAGCCGGGCCGGGGAGGCGGTGGCCTCGGCCTCGTCGCGGCAGTACCGGGCCATCTCGCAGAAGCGCAGGCAGGCCGGGGTGTACGAGGCGTCGAGCGCGGCGGCGGACGCGGCGAGTTCGGCGTCGGCGCGCCGGGGCGGGTGCCCGCAGTCGCCGAGCCTGCCGCAGCCGTCCACGGCGCAGCCGACGTCGAGAGTGGACCCCCGCGGCAGCCAGGAGGCGATGTCTTCGGCGCGGCGCAGCCGTCCCAGCTGGAACTCGATGACGTCCAGCTCCTGGCGTACGTCCAGCAGCCTGCCGTACGGGCGGTTGGTGAAGTCCTGCGGGCACACCAGCAGGAACTCGTGCGCGACCTGCCGCGGGTCGAGCCCGGCCGCGGTGAAGGCGCGCCGCAGGGCGAGGATGTGGACGGCGGCCTGCCGGGCGGTCTCGGCGACGGCGGCGGGGTCCTCGGCCTGGCCGTCCAGAGCCGTGAAGGACCGGATCTCGACCACGTAGAACAGGCCGCCGACGCGGTGGGTGAGGGCGTCGGGCTCCAGGTAGGCGGTGCGCCCGGCCACCTCCAGCGTGATGACGGGGTGGTCGAGGATCAGCCGTTCCTCGTGGCCGGCGGCGATGCGCTCAATGAGGCCGCGGGTGAGCCGGTGCCGGGCGGCGGGCGTGGCCCGGCCGGCGGCCTCGTTGAGGTCGGCGACCGCGGCCTCCTCGACGGGCGCGGCCAGCTCCTGCCGCATGAGGCGGATCAGCTCCGCCCAGCCGCCCCACGTGACCTGGGCCTGGAAGCCCTGCTCGCGGGCGATGGCGAACGGCGACCGGCCGAACCGGGGCTCGTGGCCGAGGCGGCGGGCGAGCAGCGCCTTGTCGATCCCGGCCGCGTCCAGCACGGCGCGCCGGTCGCAGGCGGGGTTGGCCGTCAGCGCGGTGATCTTCCGCGCGCTGTACGACTGCTCGGGGCCGGAGCCGCGCAGGCGGGCCAGCCGGTCCTCTGGAGGGTGCTGGGGCATCGGGCTTCTCTTCGCGGGAGGTTCACGGGTGTTCGCGGGAGGTTCACGGGGTGGGCGGCGGGGGCTCGCGGGGTGCCGTCCGCGGCGGGCGGCGGGAGGGCCGCGGGCAGCGGTACGGCGGGGGCCGGGCGGCCGGGCGGCCGTCAGGACGGGGTGTCCCGGGTGCGCCCGGCGATCCCGAGCTGACCGGCGCCGAACAGCTGCTGCACGTCGGTCAGGCGGGCCCGGGCCTGCGCGGCGGACTCGCGGCGCCGCACCTGGTCGGCCTCGGCGTGCACCGCGGACTCGGCGCGCGCCGCCGCCGCGACGCGGCCGGGGTCCGGGGGCCCCTCGCTGTCGTACGCGCCCGGGACGTTGAAGGCGAACCGGCGCAGCAGCCGCCAGGCCGCCTCGGCGGGCTCCCGCCCGGCCTCCCGCATGCGCAGGATCTGCTCGGCGATCCGGGCCGCGTGGGTGAGGAAGTCGACGCGGGGGCTGAGCGGCGCGACGACGCGGCGCTCCAGCGGCCAGGTGGAGACGGCCAGCAGGCCGTGCGCGGCGGTCAGGCGGTCGTGGGCGAGGGCCGCGCAGATGTAGTACGGGCGGCTGTGTCCCTGGGCCCTGAAGGACCGCTCCTCGTCGCGGCGCAGGGAGGCGAGCCTGCTGGGGACCAGGGCCTCGGTGAAGAACGCCTCGTACACCGCCGAGATCATCTTGGGCGCGGCGGGGGCGCCGAGGACGGACAGGGCCTGGTGGACCTGCTCGCGGACGGGCACCGCGTCGGAGGGGCGGGAACCGGCGGCCCGTACGGCCCGTAGGGCGGGGGCGGGCGGCGCCGGGGCGGGGCCCCGGCGGGTGCCGCTCGGGCTGTCGGGGACGGCCGGGCTGTCGGTGCCGCTCGGGCCGTGGGTGGCGGCCGGGTGGGCGGCGGTACGGCCGGTCTGCTTCCGGCCCGCTTCCTTCCGGCCGGGCCGGTCCGGGCCGGACTGGCCCGGGTCGCTCTGGTCCTGGTCGGCGGTGTCCGGACCGGCGACGCCCGGGCCAGCGGTGTCCGGACCGGCCGCGTCCTGACCGGCGGCGCTCACGTCCGCGACGGCCCGGTCCACGGCGGCCGGGTCGTCGGCGGCCGGGTGCGGGGCGGCCTGGCCGCCCGCGCCGTTTCCGCCGTTCCCGGGGTCGTCCTCGTCGTCGATCAGGGCCATGACGGCCTCTTCCACCGCGCTCCGTTCGGCGCGGACGCGCTTGATGGCCGCCTTGTCACGAGCGCGGACCGCCCGGCGGTACCGGGCCTCCAGCTCGGCCAAGCGCGCTTCGAGTTCGTCGAGTGACGCGGGCATGCTGGAAGCCTACCGCAGCTCCCAAAGATTTCCCAGCTTCTTCCAAAGCACTTCCAAATTTCTCCGAATCCGGCTAGTGTCTGCATCCACCACGCACCGCGCCGTGGAACGGCTCACCCCGCGGCTGCCGCAGGCCCCGCCTGCCCTGCCGCCCTGCCCGCAACACGGCCCGCACGTCCCGCGGCCGGCAAGTCCCCGCGGTCCGCAAGTCGCCCCATCCGCAAGTCACCCGATCCGCGAGTCGCCCGATCCGCGAGTCCCGCACATGAAGGAGCCCAGGCATGCCGCCCGCCCCGTCCAGTCCCGCCGAGCCCGGCGACGACCACGGCCTCCACGCGCTCATCCAGGAGCAGCTCTTAGCCTCCCCGCTGGACGACGAGACGCGCGCTCTTCTGCTGACGGCGCTCGGTGAACCCGGCGCGCGCCAAGGCGCCCCCCGGCGCACCCCGCGCGCCTACCTGCGCTCCGTCACCGTCGGCGGCTTCCGCGGCATCGGCCGCACCACCAGGCTGCCGCTGCGGCCCGGCCCCGGCCTGACCGTGGTCACCGGCCGCAACGGCTGCGGCAAGTCGAGCTTCGCGGAGGCCGTCGAGATCGCCTTCACCGGCGACAACGCGCGCTGGCGCGGACGCAGCGACATCTGGCGCAAGAGCTGGCGCAACCTCCACGACGGCGCGGAGCCGCAGGTCGCGGTCGAGCTGATGATCGAGGGCGAGGCCGAACCGGCCACCGTCCTGCGCGCCTGGCACGGCGAGGACGTCGCCGACTCGCGCGCCGTGCTGGAGCGGCCCGGCCAGGACCCGCGGCCGCTGGACAGCCTCGGCTGGGACGCGGACCTGACGACCTACCGGCCCTTCCTGTCCTACTCCGAACTCGGGCAGATGATCGGCGGCAGGCCCAGCGAGATGTACGACGCCGTGGCCTCCATCCTCGGTCTCCAGCAGCTCACGGACGCGGCCCGGCGGCTGCGCGAGCTGGTGCAGGAGCACGAGGCGCCGGCCAAGCGGGCCGCCGAGGAGCTGCCCGGCCTGCTCCAGCGGCTGGGCGCGGTGGCCGACCCGCGGGCCGAGGCGGCCGTGGCCGCGCTCGGCGGGCGGAAGAAGGACCTCGCGCGGGCCGCCGGACTGGTCACCGGCTTCGACGGCCGCGGCCCGGACGGCCCAGGCGGCCCGGACGGCGCCGAGTTGACCCGGCTGCGCCGCCGCGCCGACCTGGCCGGCCCCGACCTGGACGCGGTCGCGGCGGCGGTGGCCCGGCTGCGCGCGGCGCTCGCCGCGGCCGAGGACGCCGGAACCGCCGCGGCCGAGGACGCCCGGCTCCGCGCCGACCTGCTGGAGCGCGCCCTGGTGCACCGCATCGGCCACCCCGGGGAGTCCGCCTGCCCGGTGTGCGGCGCCGCGGACCGGCTCGACGGCGACTGGGCGTACGAGGCCGCCGAGCAGGTGCAGCGGCTGCGCGCCGAGGCGGCGGCCGCCCTGGCCGCCCGCCGGGAGGTGGGCGCGGCCCAGGACGCCGTACGGCAGCTCGTCCTGCCGCCGCCCGACTGGCTGGAGCCGGAGCCGGCCGACGCGTGGCGGGACTGGCTGGCCTGCCGCTCCCTCGCCGACCCGCGCGAGCTGGCGGAACGGGCGCCGCGGGCCGCCACCGTGGTGGCCGACGCCTGCCGGGTCACCCGCGCCGCGGCCGCCAAGCGCCTGGCCGACCTCGACGGCGCCTGGCGGGAGGCCGCGGGCGAGCTGGCGGCCTGGCTGCGGCTGGCCCGCGAGGCGGAGGAGGCGGCGCCGCGCCTGGCGCGCGCGAAGGCGGCGCAGAAGTGGCTGAAGGCCGCGCACGACGAGCTGCGCGCCCGGCGCATGCGGCCGATCGGCGACCGGGCCCAGGTGATCTGGGGCGAGCTGCGCCAGCAGAGCAACGTCACGCTCGGGCCCGTTAAGCTCACCGGCTCGGCCACCCAGCGCCGGGTCGTGCTGGACGTCGCCGTGGACGACATCGACGCGCCCGCGCTCGGCGTGATGAGCCAGGGCGAGCTGCACTCGCTGGCCCTGGCGCTGTTCCTGCCGCGCACGCTGCTGCCGGAGAACCCCTTCTCGTTCCTGGTCATCGACGACCCCGTGCAGTCCATGGACCCGGCCAAGGTCGACGGCCTGGCCCGGGTGCTGGCCCTGCTGGCCGAGACCCGGCAGGTCGTCGTTTTCACGCACGACACGCGCCTGCCGCGGTCGCTGCGCTACCTGCGCCTGCCGGCCACCGTGCTGGAGGTCACCCGCCGCGAGCGGTCGGTGGTGCAGGTGCGGCAGGCCGACGACCCGGTGCGGCAGGCGCTGTACGATGCCCGGGCGCTGGCCCGTACCCGCGACCTGCCGCCCGGCGTCATGGCGCGCGTGCTGCCCGGCCTGTGCCGCACCGCGCTGGAGGCCGCGCTGCTGGAGCCGGCCCGGCGCCGGCTGCTGGGCGCCTGCCTGGACCACGCGGAGATCGAGCGGCGCGTCGCGGAGGCGCACACGCTCACCGAACTGGCCGCGCTCGCGCTGCACGGCGACGCGGCGCGCAGGAGCGAGGCCCTGGACGACCTGGAGCGGACCTGCGGCGCGGGGGTGCGGGAGCTGTTCTGGTGGTGCAACAAGGGCGCGCACGAAAGCGCGCCCGTGGACGACGTCGAGGCCGTGCTGCGGGAGACCCGCCGCGTCGCGACCCAGGTGCGTGCCCTGTGACCGCCCCGGCCACACCCTTCGACAACGCCCGGCGCCGCCCCGGGCAGGGTCCGGGCGCCCGGCCCGCCGGCGGCGACTCCCCGGAGACGCTGCTGGCCGGCGCCGACCGCATCCTGGGCACGGCCAGCACCTCGGTCACCGGCGTGTGGCCCCGGGCCGCCGCCCTGCTGCTGCGGCACGCGCTGGAGGAGGCCCTGCGCGGGTACTGGCGGCACACCCGGCCGGACCTCGCCCGCTGCCGCACGCACGCGCAGGCGCTGTGCCTGGCGGCGTACGCGGGCCCGGAGGTGGCGCGGCGCTGGTCGGCCGCCTGGCAGGGCCTCAGCGGCGCCTGCCACTACCACGGCTACGAGCTGTCGCCCGCGCCCGGCGAGCTGCGGGCCTGGCGCGACGAGGTCGCCGCCGTGGTCGCGGCGCTCCCGGCCGCCCGGGGCCCGGGCCAGGCGCCGCACACGGAACCACGGCCTCGTACGGGCCCGCCCGGGGCGCCCGGCCCGGGGCCGCGCACCGGCTGAGCGGGTCGGGCGGGCAGTACGGGCACCGGCGCGGGGCCGACGGGGCCGGGCGGCCGGTACGGAGCCGGGCGGGGCCTGACGGGCCGGGCGGGGCCCGCGCCGGGTCCCAGGCACCGGGCCCGCCGTCGGCCGACACCTCGCCGATCTCGTGCCCCGCGCGGGCCGCCGGTACGGGGCCGGTGCCGGCGAGGCGGCCGGGCGGCGAGCCGTACCGTGCGGCCCTAACGTACCCGCGCCCGTACGGCACGCCGGCCGGGACCCGGCGGGCCGGTGTGACCGGGCAGACCGGTTGGGTCCGAAGTGGGCGGTGACACTGAGGGGGTGACAACGTTGTTCGAGGGATTCGAGACCCATGACGTGGACGTGGACGGCGTGGCCGTCCACGCCGTGACCGGCGGCGAGGGCCCGCCCGTCCTGCTGCTGCACGGCTACCCGCAGACGCACGCCATGTGGCACCGGGTGGCGCCGGCGCTGGCGCGGCGCCACACCGTGGTCGCCGCCGACCTGCGCGGCTACGGGGACTCCGGCCGCCCGGCCGACGAGCCGGGCCACGCCGCCTACGCCAAGCGGGCCATGGCCGCCGACCTGGTGGGCCTGATGCGCCGGCTCGGCTTCGACCGCTTCGCCGTGGCAGGCCACGACCGGGGCGCGCGGGTGACCCACCGCATGTGCCTGGACCACCCCGAGCGGGTGACCCGGGCGGCGGTGCTGGACATCCTGCCGACCCGGCACATGTTCGCCACCACCGACCGCGCCCTGGCGCAGGGCTACTACCACTGGTTCTTCCTCGCCCAGCCCGACGGCCTGCCCGAGCGGCTGATCGGCGGCGATCCGGAGTACTACCTGCGGACCAAGCTGGGGCGGTGGTCCGCCGAGGGCGCGTCCTTCGACCCGCGGGCGGTCGAGGAGTACGTGCGGTGCTTCCGCGACCCGGCGTCGGTGCACGCCACCTGCGAGGACTACCGGGCGGCCGGCACGGTCGACCTGGAGCACGACGAGGCCGACGCGGCGGCGGGCCGGCGCGTCGACTGCCCGCTGCTGGTGCTGTGGGGCACGCGCGGGTTCGTCGCGAGCCGCTACGACGTGGCGGCGGTGTGGCGGGACTACGCGGCCGACGTGCGCGGCGCCGGCCTCGACTGCGGGCACTTCCTCGCCGAGGAGGCGCCCGAGGAGACGGCCCGCGCCCTGGCGGACTTCCTGGCCGAGTGACGCGGGCGCCCCGCCCGGCCCCGCCGGACCGGGCGGGCGCGAAGTCACCCCGCGGGGTCACCCCGCGAGATAGCCTTCCGAGACGTCGACGTCCGCGCCGACCACGGTCGACGCCTCATCCGGCGGCCGGACCGGGAGGCCGGCGGTGAACGTGGACACCCGGGTGCTGCGCTACTACGTCGCTGTGGGGGAGCACTTGAGCTTCACCGAGGCGGCGCGGCACCTGTTCGTCACCCCGCCGTCGCTGAGCCGGCAGATCCAGCGCCTGGAGCGGGACCTGGGCGTCCGGCTGTTCGACCGGGCCGGCCGCGAGCTGCGGCTGACGGAGGCCGGCGAGGCCCTGCTGCCCGTGGCGCGCGGGCTGTTGGCGGACTGGCGGCGGGGTGTCCGCCAGGCGCGGACCACCGACGCGGACCACGCCCGGGTGCTGCGAGTCGGCTTCGTGGCGACCGGCGCGGGCGGCCTGGGCGGGCGGGCGCGCGCCGCGTCCGCCGTACCGGTCAGGAGGAGCCGTCGACGGCGATGTCCGCCACCGTGTCGTAGAACGACAGATGGCCCTTGATCGCCGCCACCGCGTCGATCGGCTCGGGGTAGGCCCAGGCCACGTCCGGACGGGTGTCCCCGTCCGGGCCGACGTAGGTCCAGTAGGCGGCCTCGCCCTTGAAGGGGCAGGTGGTGCGGGTGCCGGTCGGCTGGAAGAGGGTGAGGTCGACGTCCTGCGGAGGCAGGTAGTAGCGGACGGGCAGGCCCGTTTCGTACACGAGCAGCGGCCGGCCGGACTCGGCGACGACCCGGCCGTCGATGGACACCGTGACGTGCTGCGAGCCGGGGACCACCTCGACGCGGTGGGCTGTGGCCATGGGTTGTCCTCTCTGGACCGGTCCGGACTGGTCGCGGGGTAGCGGTCTTCACCGGCCGACGGGCCGGGGCCGGGCCGCCCGTGGACCCGCCGCCCGGCCGGGCGGCCCGGCGTACGGGTGGCCCTCACGACCGCGCACAACACCCCGCGCGCCGCGCTGATTCCCGGCCCGGCCGCTTCCCCGCGGGCCGCCCCCACGGGCCCCGTACGGGCGTACGCCCCCGGCTGCCCGTGCGCTGGTGCGCCGCGCCCCGGGCCGCAACCGGTCACCTCTCGGGCAGGCTCTCCCACGCCTCGCCCTTGCGGAACAGCTCGTACCCCTCCTCGGCCGCGACCGACTCGGCGTGCTCCCGGCTGTGCAACGGCACCTCGTGGGTGTTGCTGTTGACGGTCGCGTGGACGCCCTGGCCGTCACTGACCGTCTCGATGGAGTGCGTCTCGTAGATGACGCGCCCCGGCTCGGTCTTGCTCCAGACGACGTGCATGCTCACTGCCATCGGACTCACTCCTGCCACGAGTCCCCTGGTATCAGGGTCTCACCTCCCGGCCGGGGCGGACCCGCTCAGCGGGTGGCCGGGTGAGGGCGGGCGGCCATGCGGGTGACGCGGGGGCCCGGGCGCTCCCGACGGCGGCGGCCGATGTTACCGAGGCGTACGAACAAGTGCCCGCCAAGGGATTGACGGCCTTGCTGACAAGTAGTCTCATAAGCAGTGACCGGCAGTAACACGACGGCTCGCCCGCCACCCCCACCGAGGTGCCCACCACAGCCATGACCACCACGACCGACTTCACCGTGCTCCGGGACGCGCTCGGGCCGCTCAAGGACCGCGAGCGGGTGGCCGAGCGGCTGCTGGAGTCCTCCGCGAAGCACTCCTTCGACCCCGACACCGAGCTGGACTGGGACGCGCCGTTCGAGCCGGACAAGTGGTTCTGGCCGCCGGAGCTGGTCTCGCTCTACGGCACGCCGCTGTGGCGGCGGATGTCCGAGGAGCAGCGCCTGCTGCTCGCCCGGCACGAGGCGGCCGCCCTCAGCTCGCTGGGCATCTGGTTCGAGATCATCCTCATCCAGCTGCTCACCCGGCACATCTACGACAAGTCCCTCACCAGTGCGCACGTCGGCTACGCGCTGACGGAGATCGCCGACGAGTGCCGCCACTCGAAGATGTTCGCCCGGATGATCCGCAAGGCCGGGGTCCCGGAGTACCCGGTGTCCTGGACGCACCACAACCTGGCCCGGCTGTTCAAGACGTTCTCCACCACGCCCGGCTCGTTCACCGCCACCCTCCTCGGCGAGGAGGTCCTGGACTGGATGCAGCGGCTGACCTTCCCCGACGAGCGCGTCCAGCCGCTGGTCCGCGGCGTCACGCGCATCCACGTCGTGGAGGAGGCCCGGCACGTGCGGTACGCGCGTGAGGAGCTGCGCCGCCAGATGGCCGTCGCGCCGCGCTGGAAGGCCGAGCTGACCCGGCTGTCGGCCGGTCAGGCCGCGCGCGTGTTCTCCGTCGCCTTCGTCAACCCGGAGGTGTACGCGAACGTCGGCCTCGACCGCCAGGAGGCCCTGGCCCAGGCGCGCCAGAGCGCGCACCGGCGCGACGTGATGCGGGCCGGCGCCAAGCGGCTGACCGACTTCCTGGACGACATCGGCGTGCTGCGCGGAGTGGGCCGCACGCTGTGGCGCGACTCGGGGCTGCTGGCCTGACCGCCGACCCGCGCGGGGCCGGCGCGCGGCGCGAACCCGACCCGCGCGGGGCAGCCGTTGGGCGGGAGCCGGACCCGCCCGGCGCGCGCCGACCGCCC
>NZ_JAVSCF010000175.1:0-13811 GCF_031932565.1 Streptomyces sp. B1866 | reverse complement strand
GGGGCCGCCGCCCGGCGCGTACCCCGCCGCGGGCCCGCCCGGCGGCGGCCCGGCCGCCTCGTCAGGCCCCCACGGCTGCCCCCACTCCTGCCCGCCCGCCGGAGTCACCTGCTGCGGCTCGGAGTTCTGCGGGGGCCACGGGTCGCCGTGCGCGGGCAGCACCACGCCCTCGTGCACGGTCCGCGGGGGCTCAGCGGGCCGCGCGGGCGGGGCCGCGGGCGGCCACGGTTCGTTCCCCTGTCCGCTCTGCGTCACCGGGACTCCTAGGTATGCCTCGGAAATGCCTTGCCCGGGCTGGACATTCCCGGAGTCGGAACGTACGCAGCCGTCGGCACACGCTACCCCGCTGCCCCCGCCTTCCGCGCTCCCGCTCGGCCCCCGTCTCACCCGCTGACGCAGGTCCCGGAGCGCACGCCGCCCCGCGCGCCGCACACCCGGCCCGCGGGGGCGCGGGCACGGCCGGGACCGCCAGGGCNCCCGCTGACGCAGGTCCCGGAGCGCACGCCGCCCCGCGCGCCGCACACCCGGCCCGCGGGGGCGCGGGCACGGCCGGGACCGCCAGGGCCTCCCGGAAACCGCCCAGGCCCACCGCGGGCCTCCCCGGGACCCCCGCGGGCCCCGGGACCGGTGGGCCTCCCGGCGACCGCCGGGAGGCCCACCGCTACGCCGCCTGCATCTCCAGCCGGGCCCCGAACTCCCGCACCACCGGCTCGTCCCGGAACGGCTCCAGCCGCTGCTGGAAGTCGTCCAGGTACTCCGCGCCCCGGTTGGACCGCAGCCTGCCCAGCAGCTCGACCGCCTGCGTGCCCGTGTGGCACGCCTGCTCGACCTCGCGCTGCTGCACGTACGCCGTGGCCAGCAGCAGCAGCCCGATGGCCCGCCGCCGCACGCGGCCCTCCGGGTGCCCGGCCAGGGCCTCCTCCGCGCGCCGCCGCGCGGGCTCGGCCTGGCCGAGGTCGCGGTGGCAGTGGGCCAGCTCGTCCGCCAGGTACGCCTGGTCGAAGTGCCGGATCCACTGCGGGTCGTCGCCGGTGTGCTCGCCGCTGCCGCTGCCGGTGGCCCGCTCCAGGGCCTCGGTCGCGCGCCCGGCCGCCGCGTGGCACGCGCGGGCGTCGCCCATCAGCGCGTGCCCGCGCGCCTCGGCGGCCAGGAACAGCGCCTCCGCGCGCGGCGTGACCTGCCCGCGCGAGCCCTCCTGGGCGGCCTTGGCGAGCTGGGCGATCTCGCGCGGGTTGCCGAGCTGGGCGGCGAGGTGGCTCATGCTGGCGGCCAGCACGTACCCGCCGTAGCCCCGGTCTCCGGCGGCCTGGGCCAGCCGCAGCGCCTGGATGTAGTACCGCTGGGCCAGGCCCGGCTGGCCGGTGTCCACCGCCATGTACCCGGCCAGCTCGGTCAGCCGGGCCACCGCACCGAACAGCTCGCGGCCCACCTGCTCGCGGTACGAGCCGGACAGCAGCCCGGAGACCACGCTGTTGAGGTAGTGCACCACCACCGGCCGCACGTGGCCGCTGCCGTACCGGTGGTCGAGGTCGACCAGCGCGTCCGTGGTGGCCCGTACGGCCGCCACGTCGGCCCTGCCGACCCGGGCCCCGGCCGTCCGCGCCACCTGCGCGTCGGCGGCGGTGATCAGCCAGTCCCGGCTCGGCTCGACCAGCGCGGAGGAGGCGACGGTCGAGCCGCTGAGGAAGTCGCGCCGTCCGACGTCGCTGCGCCACAGCTCGCAGACCTGCTCGATGGCGCCCAGGACGGTGGGCGAGAACTGTAAACCCACCCCGGAGGCGAGGTTCTTGCCGTTGGCCATGCCGATCTCGTCAATGGTGACCGTACGGCCCAGCTTGCGGCCCAGAGCTTCGGCGATAATGGCCGGGGCCCGTCCGCGCGGCTGCTGGCCACGCAGCCAGCGGGCGACGGACGTCTTGTCGTAGCGCAGGTCGAGACCGTGCTCGGCGCCGCACATGTTGACCCGGCGTGCCAACCCTGCGTTGGAACACCCGGCTTCCTGGATGAGCGCTTGCAGCCGTTCGTTCGGCTGCCGCGCGACGAGGGGCCTAGCGGCCATGGACGTACCCCCTGGTTGCTGTCGTGCGTTCCACCGAACGCCGTCCCTTGGGATCACTGCCCCGCCTAGATAGCGGGTACACGAAAGATTCCGCCGAAGTGCAGGTGTTGATGGAAAATTCGGGACTTGCCCGTATTGACCGCGACGCGCGCGGTCCGCCCACGAACGCCCGCGGCATGCCCGCCGGAGCCCGCGGCGAGCCTCCCAGGGACGTCGAAACGCCCTGGTGGACCCGCGGACGGCCGCGGTGAGCCACGGACAGCCGTGATGTGCCCCTCGAAGCTCGCGGGCCTCCCCCATGGGCACGCGGCGCGGCCCCCGGGCCCCCTCGTATGCCCGTCACGGATGGTGGCTACCCGTTTACAGGGCACTCACCGAGCGCGCGCCCCCGGCCGTGCTTCGATGCGCCCCGTATGCCGTTCCGTTCGCCGCCGGATGCCACAAGGATGTAGCCAGCACCCGCAGTTGGCGCACCGAAACCCGAGATCAGCGAGATCAGACCGAAAGTTGTGTTGAGCGTGGAAGAGAGCATGGACGTCACTGGAACGCCGCGAGACCTCCGGCAGCGCGGCCTGGAGTTGCTTGACGCCGCCGTGCGGTATGCCGAGGACCGCCACTGGGACGTGTTCCCCGGCACCTGGCTCGAAGCCGCCGACGGCGTCGAGCACTGCTCCTGCGGGTCCGCCACCTGCCCCCGGCCCGGCGCCCACCCGGCCACCCCCAACTGGGCGGGCCAGGCCACCGGCAGCGCCGCCGCCGTGCGCCGCATGTGGGACCAGACGCCGCGCGCCTCGGTGCTGCTGCCCACCGGCCGCTCCTTCGACGTGCTGGAGGTGCCGGAGGCCGCCGGGTTCCTCGCCCTGGCCCGGCTGGACCGGCTCGGCGTCCAGGGCGGCCCGGTGCTGTCCACTCCCGACCGCCGGATGTACTTCCTGGTCCTGCCCGGCGCCGCCGGGAAGCTGCCGGACATGCTGCGCAAGCTCGGCTGGGTGCCGTCCACGCTCGCCCTGACCGCGCTCGGCGAGGGCGGTTACGTCCCCGCGCCGCCCACGCGCGTGGGCTCGCGCGGCGCCGTCCAGTGGGCCCGCCAGCCCACGGTCGCCAACCGCTGGCTGCCGGACGCCGAGGAGCTGGTCAGCGCCCTCGCCTACGCGTGCGCCCGCGAACGCCGCTGACCCTCGCCCCACCCCGGCGCCACCTCTCCCCACCACCCGGCCGGATTCACGGGGGACCGGCCGGGCCGCCCCGGGGCGCCGTCGGCACGCGCGTGCCGGCCCTCGGCGGGGCCCGCTAGGCGGGCTCGGGCCCGCGGTACGGACCGTGCCCCGCGCCGGACCCCGACCCCGCGCCGGACCCGCGCCGCGACCGGAGACCGGGCCCCGGTACGACGCGGGAGCCGACCACCGGATCGGCCCCGGAACCGCCCCCGCCGGACCCGGAACGGGCATCAGCCCCGACCCCGGAACCCACTCCGGCCCCGGAACCCGGCCCGGACGCGGACCCGACACCGGCACCAGCCCCGGACCCGGAACCGGCCCCGGAACCGGCCCCAGACCGCGAGCCGGACCCGAAGCCCGAACCGGACCCCGGCCGAGAACCCGACCCCGACCCCGGCCCAGACCCCGGCCCAGACCCAGAACCCGAACCGGACCCCGACCCCGAACCCGAACCCGGCCCAAGGCCCGAGCCCGACCCCGGCCCAAGGCCCGAACCCGAACCGGGCCCAGACCCCGAGCCGGGCCCGGACCCAGACCCGGCACCCACCCCGGCGGACGCGGAAGGCGACCCGGAAGCGGACGCGGCCCCAGAACCGTCCTCCGCCTCACGACCCGCACCCGCCCCGGAAGAGGCCCCGCCCCCGCCACCGCCACCGAAACCGGCCTCCGCCCCGGACGGGGACCCGGCACCCGCCCCCGCCCCGGACCCGACCGGCTCCGCTCTCCAGTACCGCTCCATCACGAACCTGAACTCCCGGTGCCCCGCGTGCTCGGCGGTGTGCCGCAGCGCCCACTCCGCCACCGGCCGCCGCGTGCCCTCGACCGACTCCGACTCGGCCCCGCACACCACGCACAGCGCCGAGAACAGCGCCCACGGCCGCCCGCTCCCGGTCTCCGCGCTCAGCCGCCACCCGTCGCAGGTCCGCACGGCCAGGCCCGTCACCGGCCGGATGCCGTCCGCCCCGGAACCCGCCTCGCCCCCCGGCGGCACGGCGCACTCGCCGCTCTCACCCGGACCCTGACCGGATCCGTCCGCCAGCAGGGTGCGGGCGGCACCGGACCCGAAGACGGCCGCCAGCAGCTCCTCCTCGC
The DNA here is from genome assembly GCF_031932565.1 of Streptomyces sp. B1866. NCBI lineage: Bacteria > Bacillati > Actinomycetota > Actinomycetes > Kitasatosporales > Streptomycetaceae > Streptomyces > Streptomyces sp. B1866. The sequence continues at coordinate 9,443 of NZ_JAVSCF010000175.1, read as the reverse complement.
TGCCGTGCCACAGCCGGGCGACCACGCGCCGGGCGATCTCGTCCCGCATCCCGGCGTGCGGCCCCTCGCTCCCGTTTCCGTCGTCCCCCGCGCGCGGCCCCCCGCACCACCAGCACGGCGTCGGCCCGGCGCCCGCCCCCGAACGCGCCGCGCCCCTCCGCCGCCGAAACCGCCATTCCCCCCGGGCCCGCTTTTCCGCGAACCGCACAAACGCGCGAACCGTCACCGGCCGCACCTCCCGATACTGTCCCTGTTCCGCGCGGCGAGCCGGACGCTCAATTCTTCCTGCCGACTTGCACTGCGAATGTCCTTGGGATTCGCGTCCCACTCACGGCCGCCGCCGATGGGCCGGAGCTGAAAGCACGGCCCGTCGTGTCCCATCACCTCACCGAATTCGCCCCGCGCCCGGTCAAGGACCACCTGCCCCTGCTCGAACTCGTAAGCGAAATCCGGCGGCTTCCGCCGACTCACCGCTCCAACGCCCGCCGCAGGGCCGCCGCCCACTCCCGCGCCTCCGCGGCCGAGATCTCGCCGAGCGCGATGTACGGACCGGGGCGCCCGTCCGGCCCGTACTCCCCGGAGCGCACAACCCGCGCGCCCGGCAGCGCGATCCCGAGCGCCCCCAGCACCTCGACCAGCTCCCTGAGCACGGCCTCGACGTCCACCGGCCCGTCGCCGTCGTACGGCAGGTGCGACTCCTGACGGCTGACCGCCCGCACCTGCGCGCGGACGGCGACCTCACCCCGGCCGAGCTCGCTCTGCCCCTTGGCCAGGCGCTCGACGGTGTCGCGCAGGTCGGGCTCGGGCGCGTATTCCTGGGTCATCACATAACCTCGCACACGTGTACGGCACTTCTGGCGAAGTGCCAATTTCTGTTTCCACCAACAGAGTTGCGCATCAGACTCTAGAATCAGAAGCCCATTCGCTCCCAACAGGGAAGTTGGGCCCAGAGAGGAGACGCGGCCATGGGACGACGACTACGCGAACTCACACCCGGACGTTCTGGACGGCACTTCTTCGGTTCGGAAGTCCGAAGGCGCCGGGAGCAGGCGGGGATGACCCAGGACCAGCTCGCGAAGGTCATCCAGTCGAGCAGCAGCCACGTGTCGCGCGTCGAGGTGGCGGACTACATGCCGCCGGAGGACATGCCCGCGAGGCTGGACGCGGCGTTCGGCACGGACGGCATCTTCGGACGGCTGTACGAGCTGGTGCGGCAGGAGATCCACCCGGACCAGTACCGCCGCAGCCTGGCCCTGGAGGCGCAGGCGCTGGTCATCGAGGAGTACGCCGGGCACACCGTCCCGGGCATCGTGCAGACCGAGGACTACGCCCGGGAGCTGTTCCGCAAGTTCGACCCGACGGCGACGGACGAGGCGATCAACCAGCTGGTGGAGGCCCGCATGAGTCGGCGGGCCCGGCTGCGGGTCCCCAACCCCCCGCGCCTCTCCCTGATCCTGGACGAGGCGGTGATAAAGCGCGAGGTGGGTGGCCCGGAGGTCATGCGGAGGCAGTTGGCCGACCTCATCGACCTCGCGGACACCCCGACGACGGACGTGCAGGTGCTGCCGTTCGCGCACGGCGCGCACGGTCTGCTGGGCGGCTCGCTGACGCTCCTCACCCTGGAAGACGCCATGGTGGCCTACGAGGAGAGCATCACGACCGGGTTCCTGCACGAGGATCCGGAGTTCGTCAGGAACTGCCGCCGGAACTACGATCGGATCAGGGCCTACGCCCTGTCGCCCACCGACTCGGCGGCGATGATCCGATCCGTGATGGAGGAACTTTCCTCATGAGCACCGCCCCTGACCCGGCCCGAGTGGGCTGGGTCAAGTCCAGCTACAGCAACGGCAACGGAGGCCACTGCGTGGAGTGGGCGCCCGCCGTCGCCGCCACCGGGGTCGTCCCGGTCCGGGACAGCAAGGACCCGCAGGGCCCCGCCCTGGTCTTCGAGGCCCCGGCCTGGTCGGCGTTCGTCTCGGCCGTGAAGGCCGACGCGCTCCCGACCGTCTGACCCCGCGCCGTAGCGCAACGCGCGAAGCCCCGTCCCGGAATGACGGGGCTTCGTCGCGTTGCGGGACCATTTTGGCCGACTTCCTCCACGCCCACCACCCCGCCTCCCGCCTACGCTCGGTCCGTCCGCTCCGCCGCCGTACCGACGCCCCGGAGGCCGCCATGCCCAGCACCCCCGACCTGTCCACCGCGACCTGGCGCAAGAGCACCCACAGCAACGGCGACGGCGGCCACTGCGTCGAGATCGCCGAGGGCTTCCCGGGCGCGGCCGAGTGGATCAAGTCAAGCCACAGCGATTTTGACCACGCCAACTGCGTCGAGTGGGCCCCCGCGTACGCCCCCACGGGCCTCGTCCCCGTCCGCGACAGCAAGACCCCCCACGCCCCGGCCCTCCTCTTCCCGGCCCCGTCCTGGTCCGCCTTCGTCACGGCCCTGAAGACGGCGAGGCTTCCCGTGCGTAGCGGGCTCCGCGTGCCGTAGCGTGGCTGCCGGTGTCCATGGGAGGACGTATGCCCACGCAGTCGACCGATCACGGCGGAGAGCTGGTTCCCCGGCCCCGTAAGACCTACCCCGCGTTGCGCGCCGCGCTCGCGCAGGTGGCGCCGTCGCGGCTGGCGGAGATGGCGACGGAGCGCGACACGGTCTTCACGATGGCCACGCAGTCCAACAGCTTCGGGCCGATCGCCATGTTCCAGCTCAAGTGGGCCACCGTGATCGAGGTCGAGCGGTTTCCGGAGGTGTCCCGGCGGCTCCACGCGGCAGAGCAGGCGGTCCAGACCCTCGACAAGGACGATCCTGCCTGGCGCGCCGCCATGGACGAGATCAGGACCATCATGGACACCGCGCGCGCGGGTCAGTGGTGAGTGACTGGCGCTGGGAGTACGACCCAGACGCTCATCACGTGATCGGCGACTCGCCGGATCTCGCGTTCGTCGCGCGGGTGGAGGAACGCGCCGACGAACTGTCCGCGCGGCAGCGGCTCTCTACCTGGACGGCACCTCCTACCAGGGCATCTCTCCTGGCCTGCAAGAGGCGATCCTTCCAGGCGGTGGCATGTTTCAGTACGTGACCGTCGTACGGCAGGAGCGGCGGTACATCGTCCACGTGACTCCCTGGCCGCTCTGACCCACACGATGGGACCGACAGCGGGTGACGCCGACACCGGTGGCCAGGGGCCGTGGTGCCCGATTCCCCGCCTGGCGCCCCACCCGACGCCGCCCGGCAGGCCCTCGGCCCCTGGGACGACGCGAAGCTGATCATCGACCGGCGCGGCGCGCGGGTGTGGCGGCTGCGGATGGCCGACGGCCGCCGCGTCGCGCTGAAGACCGCCGAGCCCGGCCCCCCGGGGCATGCTGCCCGCGCGGGAGGCGTACGTCATCGGCGCGGAGGCCGACCGGGCCGGTGGCCGGTCGACTACGAGGCGGCCGAGGTCGACCCCGCTCCCGGCGACCTGGCGGCCAAGCGCCGGGGGGTCGCCCACGACGACCCGGACGCGGCCGCGCCGCCGCCAACCGGCCCTCCGACCACGCCGGTTTCACGGAGGTCGACCGGCTGTGGAGCTTCACCCGGCCCTGCCGCTGAACCGCCGCGCCACCTCGGCCGCCCCCGGCCGTCCGTGGCTCGGCACCCCAGGGCTGGGTACGGTCTACGCTGTGATCAGCGTGTCACAGCCGGGAGAACCCACCAGGCGCACGGACCAGTAGTACGCACCGGCGAGGAGATGGCGAGGAGAATGGCGCAGGCTCCAACGATGTCCGGCTTGGCGCGCATCGAGACTGTGCGCGTGCGGAACTACCGCGCGCTTCGCGACTTTCACCTCTCCGGCATCACGCCCCTGACCGTGGTGGCGGGCCCCAACGGTAGCGGGAAGTCCACGCTGTTCGACGTTTTCGCCTTCCTCGCCGAATGCTTCGACGACGGCCTGCGGCGAGCCTGGGATCGGAGGGGCCGCGGGCGGGAGATCCGGTCCCGTGGCTCCACCGGACCCGTCGAGTTCGAGATCAAGTACCGGGAGCCGGGGCTGAGCCCCATCACCTACCGGTTGGCCATCGACGACGGCAGGCGCGGTCCGGTGGTCGAGTCGGAATCGCTTCAGTGGCGGCGCGGAAAAAGCGTCGGGGCACCGTACAAGTTTCTCGACTTCAGGCAGGGCGAAGGAATGGTGATCACCGGGGAGGTCCCGGAGGAGGGCGACCGGAGGATCAACGAGAAGCTGGATTCTCCGGACCTCCTCGCGGTGAGCACCCTCGGCCAGCTCGCCGGGCATCCGCGGGTGAGCGCCCTTCGCCGTTTCATCACCGGGTGGTACCTGTCGTATATCTCGGCCAATGACAGCCGTGGCATCCCGGAGGCCGGGCCGCAGGAGCGTCTTTCCAAATCGGGAGACAACCTGCCCAACGTCATGCAGTACCTGGCAGAGCAGCACGAGGACCGGCTGGAGAAAATCCTGCGCATTCTTGCGGAACGGGTGCCTCAGCTCGAAAAGGTCGGCACCAAGCCGCTGGACGACGGCAGGCTGCTGCTGCAACTCAAGGACGCGCCGTTCACGGAGCCCGTCCAGTCGCGCTGGGCCTCGGACGGCACCCTGAAGATGCTCTCCTACCTGGTGGTTCTTCATGATCCGGAACCACCCACGCTGATCGGGATCGAGGAGCCGGAGAACCATCTGCACCCCAGACTCCTGCCCGAACTGGCAGAGGAGTGCCGGGCGGCGGCGGAGCGCAGCCAGGTTTTCGTCTCGACGCACTCGCCCTTTCTCGTGAACGGAATCCGTCCCCAGGAACTGCGGATTCTGCACCGGAAGGACGACGGCTACACGAGATCGTACCGGGTGTCCGACAACTCCCAGGTCGTGCGCATGATGCAGGCAGGCGCGGCGCTCGGCGACCTGTGGATGGAAGGGTACTTCAACGCGGGGGACCCGCTGGCCCGCCGAGACCGGTGATCACCGGATGCTGGAAATCCTTCTTGAGGAGCCGAGCGCCGAGGCCGTGCTGCGCATCCTGCTGCCGCGCCTCGTCCCGGGTGCGACCGAAGACGTCGATTTCGCATTACGGGTCTACAACGGCAAGGCCGACCTGCTGCGGAAACTCCCGAGCCGACTTCGCGGCTACGCGTCGTGGGCGGCGGGTGCGGACGTCCGCATTCTGGTGTTGCTCGACAGGGACGACGACGACTGCGTGGAACTGAAAAGAAGGCTGGACCACATGGCCGCTCAGGCCGGTCTCACCGTGCACAGGAGCGGCGCGCGGTGCGACGGCGGCGCTTTCAAAGCCCGCATCGCCTGCGAGGAGATCGAGGCGTGGTATCTGGGCGATCCGGAAGCCTTGCGGAAGGTCTATCCGCGCATGAAGAACTTCGAGCAGCGCAGAGGACTGCGCGATGTGGACGCCGTCACCGGCGGGACCTGGGAGAAGCTGGAGAAGCTGCTCCAGGACGCGCACTATTTCCCGAACGGCCTGCGCAAGCTGGAACTCGCCCGGTCACTGGCCCCGGAGTTGAGCCTCGACAGCAACACCTCATCCAGCTTCCGGCAGTTCTGCCGGGCCGTGCGGGAGCTGCTGCCGGTCGGCTGACGCCGTGCCGGTGTCGAGGCCGGGGCGGGGTGGCCGGGGCCCCGGGCCGGGTCCGCCCCGGCCTGAGCTGGCGGGCGACGCCCCGCGGGGCGCGCGCTGCCGCGTATGGCCCGCCCACTTCCACCCCGCCCGCCGCACCCTCTGGCGCCGCCAAACCGTCCGCGCCCGCCAGACCCCCTGGACCCGCCGGACCCCCTGCACACTCCGGGCCCGCCGGACCCTCCAGGCCCTCCGGACAGGAAGCCGCATCCTCATGGCCCTGAACCAGAGCCCGGCCCCGGGCCCCGCCGCCGCCTCGGCCGGTCCGGACCCCGCCGGGGTCACCGGCCTGACCCGGCTGTCCGCGGCCGAGCAGTTGCGCGCTCTGCAACGTGGCGAGGTGTCAAGCCGCGAGCTGACCGAGGCGCATCTGGCACGTATCGCAAGCCACCCGGAGTGCAACGCCGTGGTCACCGTCGACCGCGAGGGCGCCCTGGCCGCCGCGGACGCCGCCGACGAGCGGCGGGCGGCCGACCGCGGCGAGCGCGGCGACGGCCGGGCGGAAACGCTGCTCGGGCTGCCGGTCACAGTCAAGGACTCGCTGGAGACGGTGGGCCTGCGCACCACCTGCGGTTCGCCCGACCTGGCCGACCACGTGCCGGACCGGGACGCGGACGCGGTGGCGCGGCTGCGTGCGGCGGGCGCGGTCGTCCTCGGCAAGACCAACACCCCGCCGATGTGCCAGGACATGCAGACGGCGAACCCGCTGTTCGGCACCACGCCCAACCCGCACGATCCGGCGCGTACCGCGGGCGGCTCCTCCGGCGGCCCGGCCGCCGCCGTGGCGGCCCGCCTCAGCCCCCTGGACGTGGGCAGCGACCTGGCGGGCTCACTGCGGCTGCCGGGCCACTACTGCGGCGTGTACGCGCTGCGCCCCAGCTTCGGCGCCGTGCCGACCCGCGGCCACATCCCACGCCCGCCCGGCTGGCTGACGACCTCCGACATGCTCGCACTCGGCCCCGTCGCCCGCACCGCCGCCGACCTGGACCTGGCGCTGGACGTCTTGGCGGGCCCGGCGCCCGGCGCCGCGGCCGGGTGGCGGCTGGACCTGCCCGCGCCGCGGCACGCGCGGGCGGGCGGTTACCGGGTCGGCGTGTGGGCCGACGACCCGTACTGCCGGGTGGACACCGCGACCCGCGCGCTGCTGGACCGGGTCGCCGGGGCACTGCGAAAGGCGGGCGCCCGGGTGGACGACACGGTGCGGCCGGTGGATCTGGCGCGGTCCACCCGCCTCTTCCAGGCGCTGATGTTCGCGGGCTCGGCGGCGAGTGCGCCCGCCGACGCGTACGCGGCCGAGATCGCCGCCGCGCAGGCCCTGGACCCGGACGACGCCTCCCCGTACGCGGCCTGTCTGCGCGCCCGCACCATGCGGCACCGGGACTGGCTGTCGGCGGCCGAGGAGCGCGAGCACCTGCGCGAGCGGTGGCGGACTGCTTCCACCGCGTCGACGTCCTGGTCACGCCCGCGGCGCCCACGGCCGCACCGCCGGACCTGACCGGTACCTGATGGTCGACGGCGAGCGGCGCGGCTACTGGGAGCAGGCCACCTGGCTCAACCTGGCGAGCCAGGTCCACCTCCCGGCAGCCGCCGTGCCGGTGGGGGCCACGGCCGCGGGGCTGCCGCTGGGCGTGCAGGTCATCGGCCCGTACCTGGGCGACCGTACGGTGACGCACGTGGCCGGGCTGCCGGGCTCGCTCATGGGCTGAGGTCTGCCGTGCGGCTGGACGCCGGTGGCCCGGACCGCCTCCCGCCCCGCCCGCACACCCCGCGGCCCGGACGCCGCGCGGGCGTCCGGGCCGGGGTGGGGGAGGGGGATGGTACGGGGGTGTCGGAGGCCTCGACGGCGTCGGAGGCCCCGGGCGGGTCAGGAGCCCGGGCAGCTGCTGCGGTACTCGGCGATCGCGCCGCCGGGCCGGGGAGCCGGGCACAGGAACCGCTCGTAGCGGGTGTCGTTGTCGACGTAGCGCTTGAGCCAGGCCAGGGTGTACGAGCCGATGGTGGCGTTGTAGCGGGTGGGCGCCAGGTGGCCGGCGCCCTTCAGCTCCAGGTACGCCCGCTCGGGCGCGGCGGTCAGGGACTGGTAGAAGGGCTCGGCGTGCTCCTCGACGGGCGCGGCGGTGTCCCCGTCGGCACCCACGATCAGCGTCGGCACGCGCACCCCGGACCAGTTCTTGAAGAGGTGCCAGGGGGTGAGCGGGACGGCGGCTCGGAGGCCGGGGCGGTTGTAGGCCGCGTTCAGGGCACCGCCGCCGCCCATGGAGTGCCCGGCGACGGCCAGCCGTCCGGCGTCGATACGGCCGCGTACGGCGCTGCTCCCGGTCAGGTAGTCGAGCGCGGCGAGGAGCTGCCGACCACGGGCGGGAGGCTGGTCGTTGTAGGTGTCGAGGACGTTGATGGTGAAGACGACGAAGCCGTTGGAGGCCGGTTTCCGCCCGTACCAGGCGATGGAGGACTGGTTGGCGGAGTAGCCGGGCGAGATGGCGACGGCGCCGAACGTCCCCTGGCTGAGATTGGTCGGCGCGTAGATCGTCCCGCCGCCGAATCCGGCCTGTGCGGGAACGGTGATCCTCTCGTACGTGAACGGGCCGTCGGGGGCCTGCACGCTCGTCGGCGTCGGGTCGGGGCCGCGGCGGTACTCCGTCTCCGCGGCGGTCTGGACGGCCTGGGCGGCCTGAGCGGTCCGCGCGGCGGTGGCGGCGGTGGAGGACGCGGCGGCGACGCCGGTGAGCGTGCCGCCGACGAGGGCGGCGCCGGTGAGGACGGCGGCCAGGGAGGTTCTGGTCCGCGGTCCGCGGGCACGGCGCTGGGCAGGGTGGCGCATGGGGGTCCTTGGGCACACGAGGAGCGATGTGGGGGGAGCCCGCCGGGCCGGGCCGTCCGGGCTGCCTGGCAGCGGGGCGGTACCGGTCATCCGGCCGGCTGGGCGGGCTCGGGTTCGGGGTCCGGGCCCGCGTCTCGGCGCGGTGGTGAAAGGAGGAGTGGACGGGGCCGTACGCGCCGCGCGTCCGCGACCCCGACGCCATGGACGCGAAGGTCGTGCCCATGGCAACCGGGTCGGCAGTGACAGTACAAGCGCCACAAGGGTTCGGCAATGCCGAACAGAAGTCGTCTCTTTTCAGCCATATAGCGTTCGTATTCGCGGTTTGCTGGTCGGACCGTCAAATCGTGGCTGAAACAGGGGAATCCGCGAGAACCGGAACCGGCGGGCCTACCCGACCTCTCCGCCGACGAGATCCGCGTCACCCTCTCGCGCGGGGACCGCCGCCCCCGCCGAAGCCCCCGCCGAAGCCCCGGCCGCCGCCACCGGGGCGCCGGCCCCGCGCAGCCGCTCCAGCTCCCGCTGGAGCAGGTACACGGCGTCCCGCAGCACGTCGAGCACCGCGGGTGAGACGACGACGGCGACGGTCTCCCCGGCGCCGTTGGTCAGGGACACGCAGTTCGCGCCCCGGGCGAAGGCGAGCGCCCGCTCGGCGTCGAAGGCGAGCGGAGCGCCGTCCTTGGCCCGCCCGGTGAGATCGTCGCGGCTTCTGGCCACGTAGCGTGTGATGCTCTCCAACTGCCGGGCCGCGTCGGGGATGGAGACGGTGTCCACCGGGCCCCTGCGGCGGCGGCCGTCGAGCTGTGGGCGATCCATGTCGGCACGGTGGCACAGCCCGCCCGTGCCCACCAAGCCGCCGGTACGTCAAGGGGCGGCGAACGAGTCACCGGGCTGCACGGGGTCACGCGGCGGGCCGTACGGGCGGGCCGGGGTGCGCGACACGGGCGGGCGGCGCCGGGCTGCCAGGGCGCCGCCGGACGGCCGCACCGCGCCGCCCGGCC
>NZ_JAVSCF010000174.1:0-13946 GCF_031932565.1 Streptomyces sp. B1866 | reverse complement strand
CCGGCGGCGGCCCCGGCTCCGGCCGCCGGGGCGGGCGCCCAGGGGGACACCGTGCCGGTCGAGTACTTCACCGGGCCGGGCGGCCACCCGCACCGCACCCGGGTGCCCGCCGCCGCCCCGGCCCGCCTGGACCGCGCCGCCCGCCCGCTGTCCGCCGCCGCGGCGGCCGCCGACGGCGCCGTGACCCCGATCGTGAGCAGCGGCCCGACCGCCGACAAGGTCGACGTCGTCGTCATCGGCGACGGCTACACCTCCGCCCAGCAGGACGACTTCCACGCCGACGCGCGCGCCAAGTGGCAGGAGGTCTCGGCGGTCGAGCCGTACGCGACGTACCGGAGCCTGTTCAACGTGTGGGCCGTGGACGCCGTCTCCCGCCAGTCCGGCGTCTCCGGCGACCCGGGCAAGGACGTGGTCAGGGACACCGCCCTCGGCTCGTACTTCTGGTGCGACGGCCTGGAGCGGCTGCTGTGCGTCGACACCGGCAAGGTGGAGACCTACGCGGCCAAGGCCCCGGAGGCCGACCTGGTGATCGTCCTGTCGAACTCGGCCAAGTACGGCGGCGCGGGCTACATGACCGGCTCGCCGGTCGGCTATGACGGCATCGCCACCGCCGCGTCCGACCACCCCGACTCCGACCAGATCGCCGTCCACGAGACGGGCCACTCGCTCGGCAAGCTCGCCGACGAGTACGCGTACGCCGACTACGGCACGTACACCGGCGCCGAGCCCGTCGAGCCCAACGCCTCCACGCTGACCGCCGCCGAGCAGACCGCGCGGCGGGCGAAGTGGTACCGCTGGATCGGCGAGACCTCGCCCGACGGCGGCACCGTGGGCGCGTACGAGGGCGGCCGCTACTACCCCAGGGGCCTGTACCGCCCCACCGAGAACTCGATCATGCGGACCCTGGGCCGCGAGTTCAGCCTGCCCGGCCGCGAGGCGATGATCGCCGGCTTCTACCGGCACGCCAGCGTGCTGAGCAGCGCGACCGGCACGGACACCGTCCTCCCGCGCGGGACGCGCGTCACCGTCGGCTTCCCGCCGTCCGCCACCGTGGCCTGGTACGTCGACGGCACGGAAGTCACCGGCGCGCACGGGCAGACGACCGTGACCCCCGAAGGCCTCGGCGTCCCGGCCGACGGGCGCACCCACACCGTCACCGCCCGGGCCACGGACCGCACCACGGCGGTCCGCGACCCGGAGCTGCGCAAGCTGCTGACCGACACGCGGACGTGGAAGGCGGCGGGCTGAGCGAGGCTGGGGCCGCTCGACCTCGGCAACGGCTTTGTCACGAGAAGCCATGGGAAGCCGCGGCCGGTGGCGGTTGGCGCGTTCTGGACGGTAATGATGGGGCCATGACGAACGACGGGGGACGGGCGAACGAGCCCACCAGCTACGGCCTCGCACCGCCGAACGCGCCGTCGGCGCCGCCTACGGCTCCCGCGCCGCCCGCGCCGTCTCCTCCGCCCGGGACGGCCGCCGTGCCGCCCGGGGCGGCGCCCGCCCCGCAGGCGCCCCACGTCCCGCAGGTGCCTCCCGTCCCGTCCCAGGCGGCCCCGGCCGCGCCGTACGGCTCGTACGGGCCCCCGGACGCGCACGGCCACGGCGGGCCGGCCCGGCCGGAGTCCCCGCACGCCGCCACCGAGGTCCACCACCCGGTCCAGAACACCCCGGTCCAGAACACCCCCGCGCAGCACCGCCCGGCCCCGGACGGCCCCGCTCGCGCCCCCGCGGCGGCGCACCCCTCCGCCGGACCCGGGCACGAGCCCGAGCCCGACGCGGGGCGGCTGGTGGGCGGCCGGTNCCCGCTCGCGCCCCCGCGGCGGCGCACCCCTCCGCCGGACCCGGGCACGAGCCCGAGCCCGACGCGGGGCGGCTGGTGGGCGGCCGGTACCGGCTCGTCGCCCGGCTCGGGCACGGCGGCATGGGCACCGTCTGGCGGGCGCACGACGAGGTCGTGGACCGCGAGGTGGCCGTCAAGGAGCCGCGCGTGCCCGACCACCTCGGCGAGCGCGACCGGGCCACCCTGTTCCAGCGGATGCGGCGCGAGGCGCGCGCGGCGGCCCGTATCGACCACCCCTCGGTCGTCACCGTGCACGACGTGGTCGTGGAGGACGGGCGGCCGTGGCTGGTGATGGAGCTGGTGCGCGGCCACTCGCTCGGCGACCGGCTCGCCGAGGGAACGCTCGACCCGCGCGAGGCGGCGCGTATCGGCCTGGCGGTGCTCGGCGCACTGACGGCCGCCCACGAGGCGGGCGTGCTGCACCGCGACGTCAAGCCCGACAACGTCCTGCTCGGCCGCGACGACCGGGTGGTGCTCACCGACTTCGGCATCGCGCAGGTCGAGGGCGAGCAGGGGCTCACTGAGACCGGGGCGTTCGTCGGCTCGCCGGAGTTCATCGCGCCCGAGCGGGTGCTGGGCCAGCGGCCGGGCCCGGAGTCCGACCTGTGGTCGCTGGGCGTGGTGCTGTACGCGGCGGTGGAGGGCATGTCCCCGTTCCGCCGCTCGCACACCCCGGCGACGCTCCAGGCGGTGCTCTCGGCCGAGCCGCAGGTGCCCGCGCGGGGCGCCGGGGCGCTCGGCATGCTCGTCATGCAGCTGCTGCGCAAGGACCCGGCCGCCCGGCCCACGGCCGCGGAGGCGCGGGAGACGCTGGAGGCGGTGGCCAGGCCGCGCCCGGCGCCCACGGCCCTGCCGCTCGGCGGTTACGGCGGTTCCGGCGGTGCGCGGGGCCTGGCGCGCCTGCGCGGCCCCGGCGGGCGCCGGGCCCGGCTGGCGGCCGTCGGCGTGGTGGCCGCGCTCGCGGCCGTCCTGGGCCTCGTGCTCGCCGACCCGTTCGCCGACGAGGGCGGCCTGCCCGCGCACTGGACGGTCCGCGAGGAGCCCGAGATCGTCAAGGCGTCCCTGGCGCTGCCCGAGGACTACCGGCGCGTGGTGGGCTCCGACGGCTACTCGCTGACCTTCCACGACCCCAGCGGCGTGTTCACCGTCTACCTGGAGCGGGTCAGCGACGACAACACGGTGGGCACCGCGCGGCAGGAGGCCGCCGAGTGGAAGAAGTACTACGAGGACGGCGCCGAATCCACCATGGCCGCCGACAGCGTGCGCAGCACGGTCACTGAGTCGGAGCAGCAGGGCCGGCCGGCGGCCGACGTGATCACCGACTACCACGAGTACGGGGCGTCCGGGGACGACGACATCGGCTACCGCCAGCGCGACCACGTCTACGTGGACGCCGCGCGTAAGGCCTACTGGCGGCTGAACATCACCATGCCCGCGCAGGGCGAGGCGCGGAAGGACGGCGACCGGCTGTACGGGGAGGTCGTGCGGCACCTGGAGATCCGCGAGCCGTGACGGCGGGGCGCCGGCCTTCGGGCGGGGCCGCGCGCCCTGGGACGTACGGCCCGGAATCCCCGGCCCCGGACGGCCCGGCCCCGGACGCCCGGACCGCCAGGCCAGGCCAGGCCGAGCCGGGCCGGGCCGCCCGCGGCCACCCGATCAGGCCAGCAAACGCTGGCGGAATAGTGTGGGACCTGCGACATCTGGTTACCGCTGGGTACACAAACAGCCCGTCCCGCCCTACGCTCCCCCCATGACGGACGCACAGGACACCGGACGAGTCCCCGAAGGCAACCCCGTGGCCCCGAAGGGCCCCCGCACCGCCGCCGACGTCGTCACCCCCGAACTCGTCGCGCGGCTCACGCGTGACGTCGTCGGCAGCGGCAGCACCGCAAGCCACACCCCGGTCACCGGCGAGACCCTCGCCGACCTGCCCGAATCCACGCCGGAGGACGTCGCCACCGCCTTCGAGCGCGCCCGCGAGGCCCAGCGCGCGTGGGCCGCCACCCCGCCGCGCCGCCGCGCGGCCGTCCTGCTGCGCCTGCACGACCTGCTGCTGCGCCGGCAGGCGGAGGTGCTCGACATCATCCAGCTGGAGACCGGCAAGAGCCGCCTGCACGCCTACGAGGAGGTGCAGGTCGTCGCGCTCGCCGCCCGCCACTACGGCCGCAGGGGGCCCGGCTACCTGCGCCCCAAGAGCCACCAGGGCGTCATGCCCGCCATCACCAAGGTCACCGAACTGCGCCAGCCGCGCGGCGTCGTCGGCCAGATCGTGCCCTGGAACTACCCGCTGGAACTCTCCGTCGGCGACGCGCTGCCCGCCTTCGCCGCGGGCAACGCCGTCGTCATGAAGCCGGACACCGGCACCGCGCTCACCGCCCTGTGGGCGCGCGAACTGGCCGTCGAGGCGGGCCTGCCGGCCGGAGTGTGGCAGGTCGTGATCGGCGAGGGTCCCGTCGTCGGCCCGGCCGTCGTCGCCCACGCCGACTACGTGTCCTTCACCGGCTCCACCGCCACCGGCCGCGGCGTCGCCCAGGCCGCCGCCGCCCGCCTGGTGCCCGCCTCCCTCGAACTCGGCGGCAAGAACGCCATGCTGGTGCTGCGCGACGCCGACCTCGACCGCACCGCCGAGGGCGCCGTCCGCGCGTGCTTCGCCTCCGCGGGCCAGCTGTGCGTGTCCATCGAGCGGCTGTACGTCCACGAGTCGATCGCCGACGCCTTCCTGGAGCGCTTCGCCGCCCGCACGCGCGCGCTGCGCCTCGGCACGCCTCTGGAGTACAGCTCCGACATGGGCTCCCTCGTCTCCCAGCGGCAGCTCGACACCGTCACCCGGCACGTCGAGGAGGCCGTCGCCAAGGGCGCCCGCGTCCTGGCGGGCGGCCGCCCCCGGCCCGACATCGGCCCGTACTACTACGAGCCCACCATCCTCGACGGCGTCGAGCCGCCGATGTCCGTGTGCACGGAGGAGACGTTCGGCCCGGTGGTGTCGGTCTACCGCTTCTCGGACGAGGACGAGGCCGTCGAGCGCGCCAACGCCACGCCGTACGGCCTGAACGCCAGCGTGTGGACCAAGAACCCCCGCCGCGGCCACGCGGTCGCCTCCCGGCTGCGCGCCGGAACGGTCAACATCAACGAGGGCTACGGCGCGGCCTACGGCAGCGTCGCCTCCCCGATGGGCGGCATGGGCGACTCGGGCCTGGGCCGCCGCCACGGCTCGGAGGGCATCCTGAAGTTCACCGAGGCGCAGACGGTGGCCCGGCAGCGGCTGGTCCCGCTGGGGCCGTCGTTCGGCCTGTCGGCCGAGCAGTACGCGGCGCTGATGAACCGGGGCCTGAAGGCGCTGAAGGCCCTCCGGCTGGGCTGAGTTCGGCCCCTCTGGGGCTCTGGCGACCGGGCACGCGCCCCTGACGGGAGCCCTGACCGGAGGCCCTGACCGGTGGCCCGTCGGCTCAGGGCGGCGGGGCGGGGGTTCCTTCCCCTCCCCGCCCCTTCCCGAACCGGAGGCTCCGCCCCCGGCCCCCGCCGGGGCCGGCGCCCCTGGACCCCGGTCCTGGTGGTTTCCGGCGGGGCCCGCCGCCGCCTTCCCGTAAGCGGGGCCGTTGTCTTCGGGCCTCGGACGGCGGGGCGGGCCTACTGCGGAATCGCACTGTTCGGCGGTCGCGCCGCCGCACGCCTCACGAACGTCGCCAATAGCTGACGCACTGAGGCGTAAGAGCGCCCCCGAACTGATTGCCGTCTCTGCGACCCCCGCTCCCTGAGCCGTCACTGACCAGGACGCGGGGCTGACGGCAGAGCTGCCAGCGGACGAGAAGGCCCGGAGCCTGCCCCACCAGGGGCGGGTTCCGGGCCTTCCGTGCTGTGGCGGCCGCCGCGCCCGCTGAGAGGCGCTGTACGGGGCGCAGAGCGGTGAGCGTCCCCCTTGCCGTCCCGGCGAGGAACGGGCCCTCAGGCGCCGCGCACGCCGTAGGCCCGCAAGGCGTCGTCCAGTTCTCGGACTGACTGAGTCGCTTTCCACGGCTCCAGTTCGGCGCGAAGATCTCGGATGCGCCCGGAGATTTTAGGCGACTGATGAACTGTCGAGATTTTGGCGATAGTGCGGATCGTCTCCCCGGCTTGCTCTACATCCCCATTCAGGGTGTGCACAGAAGCCAGCTTCGCCAAGGATAGTGCATAGTCGCGGAGATTGCTTTTGTCTACTAGTAGCAGTCTCTTTTCGATTGAATGCATGGCGTCGTCCGGCGCATCGAGCCGTAGGCTGCAAGCACTTCGAGTGGTCCAGTAAAAGGACTCGTCGTAGAAATACCACCACGAAGCCAGCGGGCCACCATTAGTACGCAAGGCTTCGTGCGCGGCTCGCTCGTCGTCCAATGCCCGGCGAGCCCGTACCTCGTCGCCATTCGCCGCATAAGCTTGGGCGGCAACATCCGCCGCGTAGCCGCGCGCTGCCCAACTGTCACTTTGCTCTGCCCAGATCTGGGCAGCGGCAGCGTGATCGATTCCAACTCGGGGTTTCCCTTGCCAAGTGGCCATTTGACTCATAGTGCACAGCACATACGAAACCAGTTCGACGTTTTCGGCGTCGTGGGCTGCCGTCCGAGCGTCGTCATAGTAGTACTGTGCTGACCGGTAATCCCCGAGATCGAAAAATTGCCAACCAACAATTTGACTCAGCTCGGCGTAAACTGACAGCACCCGTGGCTTGAGATCGTCAGGCGCGTGAGCGACAAATGATCCGATTACTTCTCGCTGAGCCAGCGCGATGTGCAAAGCGACGTGCGGGCCGAGCAAATCGCCTTGTTTGCGATATTGCGGAAGTGCCTCTTCGGCTTGCGTTAGGGTGAGTCCATCAAGGCGCGCTGGGTCTCCGGTTACCCCGCTAAGGCGTTCCCGCGCATCCGCTTCTGTTATGTTGAATAGTGGGGCAGCGGCGGCCATGGTGAGTGCTGCGCTGAGTTTCTTGAGAAGGTCTCTGCGATGCATTTCCGGATAACCTCGTTGTGTCCACGCAAGCACTGCTTGCGCAAGCTCCGTAAGGCTTATGGCCTCGATGTGTTGTGCCAACTCGGTTGTGTCTACCGATGACAGCACCGGCATCGGCATGGCGTTATTGAGTGAGGTAGTCCCTGGCTGCAATTCGCTCAGGCGCCCCGGTTGAGTCACTGCTGTCTGTTCTTCAGGCAGGTCACTGTCAATAAGGTCTTTCACCTGGCACTCATAGATTTCGGCCAGGTGGCCGAGGTCAGTGAGGCTCGGCTCACGGCCAGACTTCGCGGGCCAGGCTTCCCAATACGACAATTTTTTAGCCATCATTGGGTGTTCGCTGTTTGGGAAGCGCTCGTTCCAGCGGTCTGCGACTTCTCTTTGAGTCCATCCTCGGGCAAGCCTCATAGCCGTACGGGCGTTGACCTTCTCCTCACGCTGGATGCGGCCCGCGATGGCACCCCATGTCCAGCCCTCCGCCCGTAACCTGGCGGAGAGGGCCGTCACGGCTGCCCTGCGACTCCGGTAGTGCTTGTCTGCCACGGGATGCCCCCCACCTGCGCGTCTGCCGTCCTCTCACTCATGCTACGGGTGCGTGGTCATGCGTTCTGGTGTTCGTATACCCACTATTGGTCTGTCTGACCTGCGAACTCCCCAACCGGTGGGGATTTTCTGCCGCCACCACGGCCACCATTCCACCAGGCCAGGGGTCGTCCTCGGCAGTGATGGGGCGGAGAGTCGAGTCCCGCTCGCTACCGACGACGGACCGAGGGAGGGTGAGGGGCGCCAATGGGCGACGAACAGGCGGCCGAAGAGCCTGCCGACACGCCGGAGAAGTCGGCTTCCACGCTGACCGTCAGGGGCTACCCCCGCGACAACAGGGGAAGGTCCGTGACGCTTGCGACCCGAAGGACGGTCGGCCAGCTATGAGCGGAACCGAATACATCCCCGGCCCGGGTGACGTGGTGGTGGATACCCAACACGGTAAGCGACTTGGAATCGCCCGCGCGTGGGACGAAAAAGACAGGACGCTGACGCTCAAAGAGCCTGGCGGTCGGGAGCTGTGGGACACGACGGAATTCCGGGCGCCGACTGACAGTGAGGCGCTGCGCGCCCGGGTGGCTGAGGTGAACCACCGGAGCCGGTGGGGGCGACCGTGAAAAAGGTCTACCGTTTCGTGAACTACGTGATCAAGCACGACGACACCCACGCCGTGCACCGCGCGTTCTCCTGCGCCGCCCCCGGATGCACGGCATCGAGCGGATTCGTCGGCAGCGAAGACGACTGCGTGGAGTGGGCGCGCAAGCACCTG
The DNA here is from genome assembly GCF_031932565.1 of Streptomyces sp. B1866. Taxonomy (NCBI): domain Bacteria; kingdom Bacillati; phylum Actinomycetota; class Actinomycetes; order Kitasatosporales; family Streptomycetaceae; genus Streptomyces; species Streptomyces sp. B1866. The sequence goes on along the minus strand of NZ_JAVSCF010000174.1, from coordinate 5,817 downwards.
CAAAACAACCCGGGCCATGACGAACTGCTCAGGACGTGGGTTGACCGCGCGGTCATGGCCCCGAAGGACAACCGCTCCTGATGATCGGCCGATGCATCGTCGGCGTGCTCGAATTCGCCGCATCGGCGACAGTGGGATTCCTGCTCTCCGCCGCCTTCACCCGGCAACATGTAAACCCCTCGCCTGCACCGGATGATCCCCCTTCTCATCTGGCAGGCGGGGCACATCGAAAGGAACCGCTCGTGAGTGGACCGATCGAAGTCCGCCAGACCAAACGCAAGGGCAAGACCACGGCGGCCCGCCGCCATGACGGTGAGGACGCGCTGCGCCAGCGGGACCGCAAGGCACAGCTGATCCAACGCTTCCGCCAAAAGCTCGGCGCCGGGCCTGCCGTGATGTCCACTCCGCCCGTCGCGGAGGGCGACCCGGTCCCCGTCGTCCCGCCGCCCGACGGCTGGACCGTGACGGTCGGAGACGACGTGGAGACCGTGCACCGGGTGCGGGACGGGCACCCTGCGTGCGGCGCCTCCGGAGAGACGACCGAATGGCACCGCCCCGTGAACTGCCCCGGGTGCCTCAAGACCACAAGGAGAGATCATGTCTAAAGCCGACTGTGACCACGACTGGGAAATCAGCCCCAGCGGCAACTGGATCAAATGCAGGAAATGCGGGGCGCGCATCGGCAACTGACAGCCCCGTTCCGGCTCCGGCCGGAGCGGCAAGCCGTCCCCCGGCAGGGCGCGCGCGGGCCGAGTGAGCGCCGCTCGGACCCCCGCCCTGCCGCCCGTGGTCGCGCGGCCGGAACCGCGCACCGGGCGCCGCCGCCCCTCCTAGGCGGTGAGGGACACGGGAGCCGACACGGTTGGTCGGCACGCGTCGGCCCCCCACCGCGCCCCGCTCGTCCGCTCACTCCCCCGGTGGGCGGGGCCACCACATGCCAGACGAGACAAGGAGCACCATGGGCGCCCTTGCGTGCATCGCGAAGTGGGCACGCGGCCTGTTCCAGCCGCGCCCGCCCGGTCGGCATTCCTGGGCCTACCTGGTGGCACACGCCCCGTGGCCCGACACGCACGAGCCGCCCGCGAGCACCGGCCACCAGGACGACGGCCCACCTCCGGACGACCCCGGAGACGCGCCACCGGGCCCCGAGGACCCGCCCCTGATCACCACGCCCCTGATCCGCCCCTACTTCGTCGCGTACGAAGCTGACCAGACCATGCCGCTCCGCCGTCTGCGCTGACGGCCCCCTGACCGCCCCGTCCGTCTGCTCGCCCCCGTGGCAGATGGGCGGGGCTTCGCCATGCCCTGATCAGGCGCTACCGTGCCAGAACACGTACTTCCGAGCTTCGGGATGGGGGCGGGGCGGGGAGGAAACCCCCGCCCCCGGCCACCGGGTCCGGGGCGGAGCCCCGGTAGCGGGGAGGGGCGGGGTGGGGGAGGAAGCCCCTGGTCAGAGAGGGGCGTTAGGCCGCCCCGGCCCCCGCCCTGCGCCGCCGCACCACGAAGACCGCCCCCGCACCGGCCACCACGGCCACGCCGCCGACCGTGGCGATCATCGGCAGCTGGGAGGCGGAGCCGGTCTCGGCCAGCGAGCCGTCCGGGTCGATCCTGGTGTTGCCCTGCGGCTTGGCGGGCAGCGGCTTCTTGCCGCCCTGCGGCTTCGCGCCCGGCACGTCGCCCGGCTTCGTACCGGCCTTCAGCACCGTGAACTCGTAATAGTCGCCGGTCGAGTAGACGCAGTTGCCCTTGCCGTCCGCGTACACGCCGACGGATATCGCGAACCCGACGCCGGTCGGCGCGCTCGCGGCGACCTTCAGGCGCAGGTCCAGGGTGAGCGTTTCGTGCGGGCGGACGTCGGTGTAGCCGATGTAGCCCTGGTCCGGGTCGTCGTCACCGGTGGAGACGGCGCGCCACGCGCCGGTGTCCGGGTCCCGGTACTGAAGGGTCAGGTACCGGCCGGTGGGCTCGTCGTCCTCCGAGCGCGCGGTTGCCGCGAAGACGCCGAAGTCCACCCGCTGGTAGGAGCGGTCAGAGCTGTTCTTCACGCGGAAGGTGAAGGAGTGGAAGCCGCTGCCCGCGACGACCTTGGACGGCAGGCCCGACAGCGTGGTGGTGAGGTCCGGGTCCTCGATGTAGCCGTCGCCCTCCTCGCCGGTGCACTCCCTGCCGGGCGTGGCCGTCGGCGACGCCGACGCGGACGGGTGGCCGGACGGCTTCTGGCTGGGCGTGGCGGACGGCGTGGCGGAGGCCGACGGGCTCGTGTCCGGGGTCGCCGACGCGGAGGGAGAGGCCGGGACCGGGGACTGCGTGGCGGGGCTGGCGGAGGGCGCCGCTGTGCTGGGCCCGGTCGACGGCCCGTCCGTCGCGTGGGCGGCGGGCGCGGCGAGGAGGGCGGCTGGGGCGATGGCGGCCGTCGCGGCGACGGTCGCCAAGGCGCGGCGAAGCTGCATGAAGACCTCTGGTCCGTAGGCGCCGCCACACCTGGTGGGCGGCACGCGGTGGAATGGGAAAGGCCGTCGCGGCAAGAGCGCGACTCGGCCGGGGTTGCGCATGGGAGACCGTCGAGACGCCGCAAGGGTTGTGTACAAACCCCGGTATACGTCCCGTGAGTTATGCCATCCCGCCCGCCGCGCGCACGGCCGGGCCGGGATCGGGGCGGGCCGGTCGGGCCGGGCCGGATCGGGCCGGGGCCCGGGGCCGCGGGCTCCGCGCCCCGGAGCGCGGACGGCCCAGGACGGGCAGGACGGGGGAGCGGCGGCAGCAGAAGGGCCCCGGGGACGTCCGAACGGGGAGTGGGACGTCCCGCGGGGCCCTCGGCGGTCAGCACCGGCGTCAGGGCAGCGCCGGCGCTGATAAGCGGCACCGGGGGGAGCGCCGCTGGCTTCGGGGTCCGCGTCGGCGGACCGGCCGCCCGGGCAGGCCGGGCGCGGAAAGCCGACATCGGGAGGCGATGAGGCCGCTACCTGCGACGCTCTCCGTCTCTTGCTGCATCGTGGTGGATATGCCACACCCGGCGCAACTGTTTCGACGGGATTACGGGAGGCCGGTTCCCGCCGTCGCTCCCGCCGTCCCGGAGGCCGGGTCGGCGCCGCCTTCCCCGCCCTCTGCCGCTGGGAGCGGAGAGGGCGGTACGCGGCCCCGGGCCTGCCCGGTCGCGCCGCCGGGCCGGGCCGTCGGCGCGGGACTCGCGGCGCGTGCCGCCCGGAGGGGCAGCGCGCGGGCCGCGACTCGTGCGCCGACGGTTTCCGGCCACCGGCCGACCGCCGACCAGACACCGGCCGACCGGCGCGGTCGGGCCCGCCGCGGCCGCCCGCCGCCGTGCCTCCGGGCCCGTACCGCCGCGTCCGGCCGTACGGGAACCGTCGGTCCGCCGGGCTGGGGGAGCGAACGTTCCGCCGTGGCGCGCGCCTGGCCGGCGCGGCCACCAAGCACAACGAGGCGCTTCCGGGCAGGTCACGGTCTGCGGGAGCGGGCCCGTAGAATCGACTCGTCCCTGGCTGCCAGGCCGGATCGCTCCGGGCCGCTCCCGGACGACCCGGGAAGCCCCGCGGGGTCCCGCGGAGCACCAGGCGCTCCGCGAGGCCGGCTCCGCGAGGCCGCCAGGGCGCGGAGCGGCAAGGTCCGTCCCGTACTCGCCCAGCCCCCGCAAGCACCTCACACAAGCCCGCAACCCACGCAAGTCCACGCAAGCCCCTCGGAAGCCGGAAGGCCCGTGCCAGTGCCCGCAGCGCCCCCCGCGTCCCCCGCAGCCACCCCGGACACCGTCCTGGTCGTCGACTTCGGCGCGCAGTACGCCCAGCTCATCGCCCGCCGCGTCCGCGAGGCCCGGGTCTACAGCGAGATCGTGCCGTCCACCACGCCGGTGGCCGAGATCCTCGCCCGCAAGCCGAAGGCGATCATCCTCTCCGGCGGCCCGTCGTCCGTGTACGCCGAGGGCGCGCCCCGCATGGACCGCGCGCTGTTCGAGGCGGGCGTGCCGGTCCTCGGCCTGTGCTACGGCTTCCAGCTCATGGCCGTCACGCTCGGCGGCACGGTCGACAACACCGGCGCGCGCGAGTACGGGCGTACGGACCTGACCGTCACCAAGCCCGCGTCCACCCTCTTCGAGGGCACTCCGGCGCGGCAGCAGGTGTGGATGTCGCACGGCGACGCGTGCTCGGCCGCGCCCGAGGGCTTCACGGTCACCGCGTCCACCAGCCAGGTGCCGGTCGCCGCCTTCGAGTGCGACGCGCGGAGCCTGTACGGGGTGCAGCACCACCCCGAGGTGATGCACACCACCCACGGCCAGCAGCTGCTCGAACACTTCCTCTACCGGGGCGCCGGCCTCCAGCCCACCTGGACCACCGCCAACGTGGTGGAGGAGTCCATCGCCGCTGTCCGCGCGCAGGTCGGCGACAGGCGGGCGATCTGCGGCCTGTCCGGCGGCGTGGACTCGGCCGTGGCCGCCGCTCTCGTGCAGCGGGCCATCGGCGACCGGCTCACCTGCGTGTACGTGGACCACGGCCTGATGCGCAAGGGCGAGTCCGAGCAGGTCGAGAAGGACTTCGTGGCCGCCACGGGCGTACGGCTGAAGGTCGTGGACGCCGAGGAGCGGTTCCTGGCCGCGCTGGCCGGGGTGTCCGACCCCGAGCAGAAGCGGAAGATCATCGGCCGGGAGTTCATCCGCGTCTTCGAGCAGGCCCAGGCCGAGCTGGTGGCCGCGGCGGGCGCGTCGGGGGAGCCGGTGGAGTTCCTGGTGCAGGGCACCCTCTACCCGGACGTGGTGGAGTCCGGCGGCGGCACCGGCACCGCCAACATCAAGTCCCACCACAACGTCGGCGGCCTGCCCGAGGACCTGGAGTTCCAGCTGGTCGAGCCGCTGCGGCGGCTGTTCAAGGACGAGGTGCGGATGGTCGGCCAGGAGCTGGGCCTGCCGGACGAGATCGTCCACCGCCAGCCCTTCCCCGGCCCCGGCCTGGGCATCCGCATCGTCGGCGAGGTCACCCGGGAGCGCCTGGACCTGCTGCGCGAGGCCGACGCCATCGCCCGCGAGGAGCTGACCGCGGCCGGCCTCGACCGCGACATCTGGCAGTGCCCGGTGGTGCTGCTCGCCGACGTGCGCAGCGTGGGCGTGCAGGGCGACGGCCGTACGTACGGCCACCCGATCGTGCTGCGGCCGGTGTCGTCCGAGGACGCGATGACGGCCGACTGGTCGCGCCTGCCGTACGAGGTGCTGGAGCGCATCTCCACCCGGATCACCAACGAGGTGGACGAGGTCAACCGCGTGGTGCTGGACGTGACCAGCAAGCCGCCGGGCACCATCGAATGGGAGTGACCCCGCCGGCCGGGCGGGCGGCCACCGCGACCGCCGTGCGCCCTTCCGGCCCTCCTGCCGTGCGGTGGTCCTCCGTTGTTTATCAGCATGTGACCCGATGAGGGTTTCTGCGCGGGAGCCGTCTGGAATGTCCGGCGGGGTGCGGCCCTCGCCAACGGGCCGCCGCCGACGTCGGGTTGGGCGTCCGGCCGGTTGCCGACGGGCCACGGCTCCGCCGCCGACCGGTGTTCCGCGGGCCGGACGGGGCGCGCGGTATCCCTGTGGGATACGGCACAATCCCCTTTCCAGCACACGGGCAGTCGGCGGGTACCGCCGCCCGCGCACTCGAAGGGCTAGGAAATGCACAGCGCGGTGGACACGGCGGGTGGTGACGCCACGGGCGGCGCCACGGGCGGCGCCACGGGCGCCACGACGGAGCGCGCGCGGGGGCGCGACGACGCCCGGGGGCGCATCGGGGCGCAGGGGCGCGACGGCGCTCGCGAGGGCGCGGGCGGCGGTGCCCG
>NZ_JAVSCF010000173.1:0-14035 GCF_031932565.1 Streptomyces sp. B1866 | reverse complement strand
CACCTGGGCCGACAGCTCGCCGCGCGCGGGCGCCAGCCGCCGCTCGGCGCGGCGCGCCAGCGCGCCCGACACGGCGGGCACGCCCGCCCCGGCCGCCAGCAGCCCGGCCGCCAGCACCGCCCCGGCCTCCGGCAGCACCCACGCGGTGAAGCCCACCGACGCCGCGCCCACCAGCACGGCCGAGCCGACCGGCAGCAGCCAGCGCAGGAAGTAGTCCTGGAGGGCGTCCACGTCCGAGACGAACCGGGCCAGCACGTCGCCGCGCCGCACGTCCCGCAGCCCGGCCGGGGCCAGCCGCTCCAGCCGCCGGTAGACGCCCACGCGCAGCTCGGCCAGGACGCGCAGCACGGCGTCGTGGGCCACCAGCCGCTCGGCGTACCGGAACACCGCCCGGCCGATGCCGAACGCCCGGGTCGCCGTCACGGCCACCATCAGGTACAGCACGGGCGGCTGCTGGGAGGCGCGCGAGATCAGCCACCCGGAGACCGCCATCAGCCCGACCGCGCTGCCCAGGGCCAGGCTGCCGAGCGCCAGCGCCAGCCAGAACCGGCCGCGCCTGCCCCGCGCCGCCGCCCGCACGCGCGCGAGGGCGTCGTCGCCCCGCCGTCCCGCGCGGGGCACGCTTCCGGTCGGCGTCACGTCCGAGGCCGGCCGCGGGTGCAGGGCCGGCTCCGTGTTCGCGGCCGGGGCCGCCGGAGCCGCTGCCGCCGCCGCTGGACGAGCCCACGTGTCCGTCGCGGCGTACCCGCCGTACGGCTCCCGTGACGGCTCTCCGAGGCCCCCGGCCACCGGCGCCGCCGGGCCCACCCGCACCACCCGGTCCGCCACCGCCAGCAGCCCCGGCCGGTGGGCGGTCAGCAGGACCGTACGGCCCGCCGCCAGCCGCCGTACGGCCGCGACCACGGCGGCCTCCGTGTCGCCGTCCAGGTTGGCCGTGGGCTCGTCCAGCAGCAGCACCGGCCGGTCCGCGAGGAAGGCCCGCGCGAGCGCGAGCCGCTGCCGCTCGCCGGCCGACAGGCCCGCGCCGTTCTCGCCCAGCGGGGTGTCGAGCCCCTGGGGCAGCGCGGTCACGAAGTCCAGCGCCCCGGCGTCCCGCAGCGCGGCGCGTACGGCGGCGTCGTCGGCGCCGGGCCGCGCGAGGCGTACGTTCTGGGCGACCGTTCCGGCGAACAGGTACGGGCGCTGCGGCACCCACGCCACCCGCGTGTGCCAGTCGGCCAGGCCGGTGCCCGCCAGGTCCGCCCCGTCGACGAGGACCCGCCCGGACGTCGGCCGCTGGAGGCCGAGTNCCGTCGACGAGGACCCGCCCGGACGTCGGCCGCTGGAGGCCGAGTACGGCCCGCAGCAGCGTCGTCTTGCCGGCCCCGCTGGGCCCGACGAGCGCGACCGTCTCCCCCGGCCGCACCTCGAAGGAGGTCTCCGGCAGGGACGGCGCGGCGCGCCCGGGGCGGCGGACCTCCAGCCCTTGCACGGCCAGCGCCACGCCCCGGGCGCCCGCCACGCCCGCCGCGCCGGGCCGGCCGCCCGCGCGGGACGCGTGCCGCCGCTCGGGCTCAGGGGACGCGTCTTGCGCGCGGGGCGCGCGTTCCAGGACCCCGAAGACCTGGTCCGCCGCCGCGAGCCCTTCGGCCGCCGCGTGGTACTGGGCGCCCACCTGCCGCAGCGGCAGATACGCCTCGGGCGCCAGGACGAGCACCACCAGACCCGTGTACAGGTCCAGTTCGCCCCGTACGAGCCGCAGGCCGACGCCGACGGCCACCAGCGCGACCGACAGCGTGGACAGCAGCTCCAGCGCGAAGGAGGACAGGAAGGCGACGCGCAGGGTGCGCAGGGTGGCGCGCCGGTAGTCGGCCGTGACGGCGCGGATCGCCTCGGCCTGGGCCTTGGCGCGGCCGAAGACCTTCAGGGTCGGCAGGCCCGCGACCACGTCCAGGAAGTGCCCGGACAGCCGGGACAGCAGCCGCCACCGGCGGTCCGTACGGGCCTGGGTGGCCCAGCCGATCAGCACCATGAAGACCGGGATCAGCGGCAGTGTGAGGGCGATGACCAGGGCCGAGACCCAGTCGGCCGTGACGATGCGGGCGAGCACGACGACGGGCACGACGGTGGCCAGGCCCAGCTGCGGCAGGTAGCGGGCGAAGTAGCCGTCGAGCGCGTCGACCCCGCGCGTGGCGAGCGTGGTCAACTCGCCGGTGCCGGGCATACGGGCGTCGGCGACGGCCGCCCCGCCGGTACCAGGGGAGGGGCCGCGCCTCTGTTTCACGTGAAACATGCCCTGCGGGCGGTCGGGCACCTCCGCCGTCCCCCGGGCCGCCGTCCCCGGCCGCGTCGCGTGCGCCAGCAGCCGTCCGCGCAGCTCGGACTTGACGGCCGCGCTCGCCCGGTGGGCCGCCAGCTCGGTCAGCCAGGCCACCGCCGCCCGGCCCACGGCGACGGCCGTGAGCAGCGCCAGCGGGCGGGCCAGGCCGCCGGCCGTCAGGCCCCGCTCGAAGGCGCCGACGACGACCTCGGCGATCAGCATGGCCTGCGCCACGACCAGCCCGGCCCCGGCCAGCCCCAGGCCGACGGAGACGGCCAGGAACAGCCGCGCCGCGCGCGCGTACCGCAGCAGGCGCGGGTCGACGGGCCGCATCAGTGCCCCCGCGCCGCCGAAGCGGGCCCGGACGCCGCCGGGCCGCCCGCCGCGCCGGTCCCGGGGATGTGCTGGGTGCCTATCCGCTTGCGGAAGACCCAGTACGTCCACGCCTGGTAGGCGATGACCAGCGGCGCCATGACCACCGCCACCCAGGTCATGATCTTCAGCGTGTACGGGCTGGCGGCGGCGTTCTCCGCGGTCAGGCTCCACCGCGGGTCGCTGCTGGACGGCATGACGTCGGGGAAGAGGGCGAGGAAGAGCATGGCGACCGCCGCCGCGATGGTCACCCCGGACAGGGCGAACGCCCAGCCCTCCCGGCCCCGCTGGTTCGCCGCGAGCGCCGCCAGCAGAGCGGCCACGGCGACGCACAGCGCGGCCAGGCTGCCGCCGTCGCCGCTTTCGGCCTGCGTCCAGCCCAGGAAGCCCGCCGCCAGGACGGCCGTGGCCAGGCCCAGCACGGTGGCCTGCCGCCGGGCCCGCAGCCGGATGTCGCCGACCGTCTTCAAAGCGGTGAACACCGCGCCGTGGAAGGTGAACAGCACCAGCGTGACGGCGCCGCCCAGCAGCGCGTACGGGTGCAGCAGGTCCAGCAGGCCGCCGGTGTACTCCTTGTCCGGGCCGATCGGCACGCCCCGGACGATGTTGGCGAAGACCACGCCCCACAGGAAGGCGGGCAGCAGTGAGCACCAGAAGACGGCGTACTCCCAGTTGCGCTGCCAGCGCTCCTCAGGGCGCTTGGCGCGGTACTCGAACGCCACCCCGCGCACGATGAGGCACACCAGGATGGCCAGCAGCGGCAGGTAGAAGCCGCTGAAGAGAGTGGCGTACCAGTCGGGGAAGGCGGCGAAGGTGGCGCCACCGGCCGTCAGCAGCCACACCTCGTTGCCGTCCCACACCGGGCCGATCGTGTTGATCAGCACGCGGCGCTCGGTACGGTCCCGGGCGAGCAGCCGGGTCAGCACGCCGACGCCGAAGTCGAAGCCTTCGAGGAAGAAGTAGCCGGTCCACAGGACCGCGATGAGCAGGAACCAGAAGTCGTGGAGGTGCATCAGGGTCTCCGACCGTGAGCGAGTCGTGAGCGAGTGCCGTCGGGAGGTTTGGACTGTCGTGCCGGCAGAAGGCGTCGGGAGGCGGAAGGGCTCAGAGCCTCAGTACGCGAAGACCATCGGCTTGTCCTGGTCCTGGTCCTCGTCCTGGTTTCCGGTGCCGCCGGTGCCGCCGGACCCGCCGCCCGGACCGGGCCGCAGCCGGGGGTCCTCGGCCGGGGGCAGCTCGGTCACGTCCGGTCCGGCCGACGCGTACTTCGCCAGCAGCCGCACCTCGATCACCGCGAGCGCGCCGTACAGCAGCGTGAAGACGGCCATGGAGGTCACGACCTCGGCGGTGCTGACGCCGGGGGAGACCGCGTCGGCGGTCCGCATCAGCCCGTAGACGACCCACGGCTGACGGCCCATCTCGGTGAAGATCCAGCCGAAGGAGTTGGCGATCAGCGGGAAGCCCATGGTCAGGATGCCGATCCGCCACGACCACGCCGTCAGGCGCGGGCCCATCTCGCGGGTGCGCGTGAGCATCAGCCGGGGCGCCTCGTCCTCGCCGGTACGGAACGCGGGCGCCAGCCACCGCCGCTTGCGCGTGGTCCACAGGCCGACCAGGCCCGCGGCGAACGACACCATGCCGAAGCCGATCATCAGCCGGAAGCCCCAGAAGGTCATGAAAATGCTGGGGATGTAGTCGTCCGGCTCGCCGCCGTACAGCTCGGCCTCGCGCTGGGCGATGTCGTTGATACCGGGCACGGAGTCGGAGAAGTTGCCGTGGGCGAGGAAGGACAGCACGCCCGGGACGGACAGCTCGACGCTGTTGTGCCCGGTGCCGACGTGCCCGACGTCGCCCACGGCGAACACCGAGAAGGGCGCGGGCGACCGGGTGTCCCACAGCGCCTCGGCGGCGGCCATCTTCATGGGCTGCTGCTCGAACATGACCTTGCCGAGCTGGTCGCCGCTGATCGCCGTGCCCAGGCCGGCGATCACCGCCACCACCAGGCCGACCCGCAGGCTCGCGCGCATCGCGCCGGTCCGCTGCCGCTGCGCCTCGCCCGGCTCCTCGCCCCGGCCCGCCGCGCGCCGCGCCCGCCACAGGTGCAGCGAGGAGATGCCGACGACGAAGGCGGCGCCGGTGAGGAAGGCGGCGGTGAGGGTGTGGAAGACGACGACCAGCGTGGTGTTCTGGGTGAGCACCGCCCAGATGTCGGTGAGCTGGGCCTTGCCCGTGGCCTTGTCGATCCGGTAGCCGGTCGGGTGCTGCATCCAGGAGTTGGCGGCCAGGATGAAGTACGACGACAGGACGGTGCCGACGGCGACGATCCAGATGCAGGCGCAGTGGACGCGCTTGGGCAGCCGGTCCCAGCCGAAGATCCACAGCCCGATGAACGTCGACTCGAAGAAGAAGGCGATCAGCGCCTCCATGGCGAGCGGGGCGCCGAAGACGTCGCCGACGAAGCGCGAGTAGTCCGACCAGTTCATGCCGAACTGGAACTCCTGGACGATGCCGGTGACGACGCCCATCGCGATGTTGATCAGGAAGAGCTTGCCCCAGAACTTCGTCGCGTGGAAGTACGTGGCCTTGCCCGTGCGGACCCAGGCGGTCTCCAGGCCGGCGGTGATCGCGGCGAGGCTGATGGTGAGCGGGACGAAGAGGAAGTGGTAGACGGTCGTGATGCCGAACTGCCAGCGCGCCAGGGTCTCCGGCGCCAGAGCGAGGTCCACCTCGGTGTCTCCTTACCGACGTGCGGGTGTGAGCGCTGGGCGGGCCGCGAGCCGGGGCCGTCCGCCCGCTGAGGGCAGCACGGAGTACCGGAAAGCGGACGCGCTTGTGAACGCGTTCACATTCACAAGCAATTATGGCGCACACGTATTCGCCCCTCGCATCGGGGGTACCCCCGGTCTCCCGGCCTCGGCCCCGACCCGGTCCAGCCCGGGCCGGGTTCCCCGGCCGCCGGCCCCCGGGCCCCGGGCCCGCCTCGCCCCGGAGCCCCCAGAGGCCCCAGAGGCCCCAGAGCTCTACAGCTCCTTGCGGAATCCTTCCGCCACCCGCAGGAAGATGTCGTTCGCCTCGGTCTCGCCCACCGTCACCCGCACCCCCTCACCAGGGAACGGCCGCACCACCACGCCCGCCGCCTCGCAGGCCGCCGCGAAGTCGGCCGTACGCTCCCCGAGCCGCAGCCACACGAAGTTCGCCTGCGCGTCCGGGACCGTCCAGCCCTGCCCCAGCAGCCCGTCGCGCACGCGCGTGCGCTCGGCGACCAGCGCGGCCACCCGCTCCCGCAGCGCGTCCTCACTGCGCAGCGACGCGATGGCCGCCTCCTGCGCGAGCTGGCTGACGCCGAAGGGGACCGCCGTCTTGCGCAGCGCCGCCGCCACCGGCTCGTGCGCGACGGCGAAGCCCACGCGCAGCCCGGCCAGGCCGTACGCCTTGGAGAAGGTGCGCAGCACGCACACGTTCGGCCGGTCCCGGTACAGGTCGACGCCGTCGGCCACCCGCTCGTCCCGTACGAACTCCCGGTACGCCTCGTCCAGCACCACCAGCGTCCGCGTCGGCACCCGGTCCAGGAAGCGCTCCAGGTCGGCGCGGCGCACGGCGGTGCCGGTGGGGTTGTTGGGGGAGCAGACGAAGATCAGCCGGGTGCGGTCGGTGACGGCGTCCGCCATCGCCTCCAGGTCGTGCTCCTCGTCCCGGGTGAGCGGCACGCGCACGGACGTGGCGCCGCCGATCTGGGTGACGATCGGGTACGCCTCGAAGGACCGCCACGCGTACAGCACCTCGTCGCCCGGCCCGGCCGTGATCTGCACGAGCTGCTGGGTGAGGCCGACCGACCCGGTGCCGGTGGCCAGGTGCGACTCCGGCACGCCCAGCCGGGCGGCCAGCTCGGCGACCAGGCCGGTGCAGGCCAGGTCCGGATACCGGTTGAGGGAGCCGGCCGCCTCGACCGCGCGGGCGAGCACGCCGGGCAGCGGCGGGTACGGGTTCTCGTTCGAGGACAGCTTGTACGCGACCGCCCTGGCCTCGCCGCCCTCGGCGGCGCGCTTGCCGGGCTTGTACGTCGGGATGCCCTCCAGCGCGGCGCGCAGCAGGGGTCCGTTCTCACTCATCGCGGGGTCCTCCTCCACCGTCCCGTGCGGCACGCCGCCGTCCCGTGGCCCGTACCGTACGCCGGTGCCGTACGCCCGTGCCGCGCGCGGCGCCGCACAGCGATACCGCACACCCTATGAGGTTCCCGTCCCGCCGTACGCCGCCGCACGCGGGACGGTAGGCGCCCCCGCCTCCGCAGGCCGACCCGTACGCCGCCGTACGCCGACCCGTACGGCACCGCACCCGGTCCGTACGCCCTGCCCCGCGCCCCTCTGGCGCACCGGCACGCCCGCCCCGGCGCGTGCAAAGGTCGTGCGCGCCGGGGGCGCGCATGACAAGAGGGCGCGCCGGGGTGAGTAACAGAGCGCCCGTCACTCGTGCAGGTGAGTTGAGACCTCTTCGAGACATGAACCGATCGGCAGCCTCGGGTATGTTACGGGCCATCAGAGCTGTGCCCGGCCCAGCGATACCCTTCGTTTCCAAGGGAGTTGACATCCGTCAACTTGCAGAAACGTGCCTTCATACCATTGTGAGCACGGACCAGCGGAAAGACCACCGGAGCCCTACTATCGGCTCGCCATGACAGCAGCAGGGAAGCACCAGGTGAGCCGGACTCCCGGCCGCCGGCTGGGGCGCGCGGGCATCCGGGACGTGGCCGCCGCGGCCGGCGTGTCCATCACGACCGTCTCCGACGCGCTCAACGGCAAGGGCCGGCTCCCGGACGCCACCCGCCGCCATGTCCGCGAGGTCGCCGAGCGGCTGGGCTACCGCCCCTCCGCCGCCGCCCGCACCCTCCGTACCGGCAGGTCCGGCCTCATCGGCCTGACCGTGACGACGTACGGGGAGGAACCCTTCACCTTCACCGAGTTCGCCTACTTCGCCGAGATGGCGCGCGCCGCGACCTCCGCCGCCCTCGCCCGCGGCTACGCCCTGGTCATCCTGCCCGCCACCTCCCGGCACGACGTGTGGTCGAACGTCGCCCTCGACGGCACCGTCGTCATCGACCCGTCCGACCAGGACCCGATGGTCTCCGAGCTGATCCGGCAGGGCATCCCGGTGGTCAGCGACGGCCGCCCGGCCAGCAGCCTGCCCGTCACGGCCTGGGTGGACAACGACCACGAGGCGGCCGTGCTCGGCCTGCTCGACCACCTCACCGACGGCGGCGCCCGCCGCATCGGCCTGCTCACCGGCACCACCACCGACACCTACACCCGGCTGTCCACCACGGCGTACCTGCACTGGTGCGAGCGGGTCGGCCAGGATCCGGTGTACGAGGAGTACCCGGCGCACGACGCGTGCGCCGCCGCCGTCGCCGCCGACCGCCTGCTGGCCCGCCCCGACCGGCCGGACGCGGTCTACGGCCTGTTCGACCCCAACGGCACCGACCTGCTCGCCGCCGCCCGCCGCTACGGGCTGCGGGTGCCGGACGACCTGATGCTGGTGTGTTGCAGCGAGTCGGGCGTCTACACCGCCACCGACCCGCCCGTCACCACGCTGTCCCTGAAGCCCCGCCGCATCGGCACGACCGTCGTGCAGCTGCTGATCGACGCGATCGAGGGCGTCGGCGCGGACTGCCAGGTCCAGCAGGTGATACCCACCGAGCTTCAGGTGCGCGCGTCGTCGCAGCGCCGCCCGCCGCGCACGACGGTGAGCAGGCCGCGGCCACGCCCAAGCGGCTGACCAGGCGACATTCGCCGGTCACCCGCTCGAAGGACACTCCGCGAACACCGCGATACCGGAAGAAACCAGCACAAGGCAGGCCGCCCGCCCGGCCGCCCCGCCGCACGACAGCCCCCCTGGTGCGTCCCAAGCCGCCATGGGCATTCCTATGATGGGCGGACGACACAGCGGACCGCCGTCGGCCAGGCAGAGGGTCCACGAAGCGGCACGGCGGTGCGATGGAGGGGTCGATGACTCAGGGGGCCGGTCCGGAACCCACGGGACGGACCACGGCGGACGGCAGGCCCGCACGCGCCTACACGACACCGGACCCGTCCGCTCCGACAGCGCGCCCCGCCGCCCGTCCGCAGGCCACCCGGCCGCCCGCGCCGGTGCCCGCCGCCCCCGCCGCGCGCCCGGCCCGGCCCTCCCGGTACGCGCCCGCCGACCACGAGTCGCCGGAGTACGAGCCGTCGGAGTACGAGCCGGAGTACGAGCCCGCGCCGTACGCCGTTCCGGGAGCCCGCCCGGCCCACGGCGCGGCCGGGTACGACCCGGCCCCGTACGAGCCCGCCGAGTACACCCCGACCGAGCGCGACCTGCCGGTGATCGGCCCCGGTCCCGGAGCCGGCCCCGGGCACACCCTGCGCGACCAGCCGCTGGCCGCCCCGCCCGACCTGCCCACGGTCCCCCTCGCGGCGGTCGTCCCGCAGCCCGAGCCGGACAGCTCGCCGGGCGCGGAGGGACCGGGCCCGCTGTTCGTCGTGGGGGACGTGCACGGCTACTACGAGGAGCTGCTCGAAGCGCTCCTCGCACAGGGCCTGATCGACGCGGGCGGCGACTGGGCCGCCGGCGACGCCCGGCTGTGGTTCCTCGGCGACTTCACCGACCGCGGCCCGGACGGTATCAGCGTCATCGACCTCGTCATGCGGCTGTCCGCCCAGGCCGCCGCCGCGGGCGGCTACTGCAAGGCGCTGATGGGCAATCACGAGCTGCTGCTGCTCGGCGCGCGGCGGTTCGGCGACCAGCCCGTCAGCTCCGGCGCGGGCACCGCCTCCTTCCACGCGGCGTGGATGCTCAACGGCGGCCAGCGCTCCGACATGGAGCGGCTTGAGGAGCACCACGTGCAGTGGATGTCGCGCCTGGACGCGATGGCCGAGGCCGACGGCCACCTGCTCCTGCACTCCGACACCACCGCCTACCTGGAGTACGGCGACTCGATCGAGGCCGTCAACGACACGGTCACCGAGACCCTGCAACGCGGCGACGCGGACGAGTGCTGGGACCTGTTCCGCAAGTTCACCAAGCGGTTCGCCTTCCGCGACGAGGACGCGGGCCCGCTGGCCGCCCGCGAACTGCTCGACACCTACGGCGGGCAGCGCCTGGTGCACGGCCACAGCCCGATCCCGTACCTGCTCGGCGAGGTCGGCTCGGAGGACGGCGAGGACGGCGGCGCCCCGCAGGTCGAGGGCCCGCACGTGTACGCGGACGACCTCGCGGTGGCCATGGACGGCGGCGTGACCATGGCCGGAAAGCTGCTCGTGGTGCGGCTTCCCCTGACGGACTGACAGCTGAGGGTTCACACGGCCGTTTCGGGGGAAGTAGGGAGTTCCACCCCGTGCGGGCCAGACAGCGGTGATTCGCGGTAAATGGGTTGCCGGTTCGCGCCCGGGTGGATCTACCATTGGTTATCCGTAGCGCTCTCCTCCGTTTCCGCCCGACGTCCGGTGCCGAGCCCGGAGCAGGCCCTACGGAGCATCGGGGGATGCACCATGAACAGCGTTCCACACCTGCTGACGGAGGACCGGCCGGAGTTCGAGCGGGTTCTCGACCAGGCACTGCGCACGGCCGGCCGCGACCCTGGTCTCGCCGCCCTGGCCGACCGGTCGGCCGCCGACCGGCTCCGCACGATGGCGCTGCACGACGCGGCCGTCATCGCGTCCGCCGCGGCCGACGAGTACCGGGCGTACGTGGCGGCCCGCGAGCGGCTGCGCTCACCCGCGCCGGGCCCGGTCCGCACGGCCCGCCCCGTCCGTACGGACCACCCGGCCCGCACCCCGGCACTGCCGGGGAGCGCCCCGGCCGGGGTGCCCGCCGAGCCCTTGAACCCCGAGGCGGAGGCCGACGGCGCGGCGGGCGCGGGCCTGTTCGCGATGCTCGCCGTGCTGGCCCCGGTCCTGGCGGGCGTCGCGGCCGCCCTGTTCCTCGCCGTGGGCTACGCCCTGCACGTGGTCCACCCGACCCCGTCCGTGGCCCGGCCGATGGTCACCGCGGGCTGGCTGTTCGCGGCCTTCGCCGCGGGCGCCGTCCTGCTCGACGCGGTCGGCATCGTCCTGACGGCGCTGCGCAACGGCGCCGGGGCCCCGTGGGGCGGCGGCCACGGCGAGCGAGCGCGCGAGGCGGCGTGGGCCCGGGCCGCCTGGCGGCAGGCGCTGCTGGAGCGGGGCATCGCGCCGTACCTGCGCGCGGCGCTGGACGCCCCCGCCACCGCGCCCGCGAGCCGCACGCTCGTCCCGCCCCCGGTCCAGGTCCCGAAGACCAGCCCGTCGGCCCCGGCCGCGCCGGCCCTCGGCGACGGACACCGGCCGGACGGTACGGGCCCGGGCCGCATGCCGCACCTGGGCTACAGCCACCCGGGCTACACCAGCCCGGACTACACCGGCGCGGGCCCCGACGACGCCCGGCCCGACGCGCGGCCGGACGACCGGCGCCACCGCCCGGACGCACCCGGCCCGAGCTGACGGACCGCGCCCGGTACGACCGCGCACCGGGCCACGACCGCGCCCCCGGCCACGACCGCCGTCAGCCGTCGCCGCCGGGCGCGGCCGGGCGGTGCGCGGTGTCGCCGCGCAGCACGTGCTCCACGATCTGGTTCACCGCGGCCGGCCCCTCCGGCGACGGCTTCAGCGCGCGCCCGCCCCGCCCGCCGTCCGCCGTCCGCCGCCCGTCAGGCAGGAACCGGGCCGTCGGGCGCCGACGCGGGCGCGGACGGACGGATTCTGGGACACTGACGCCCGTACGCCCGTACGGGCACCGTGTGTTTGGGGGAGCACATGTACAACGCCGCCACGCTGGCCCTCTCGGTCGTCGCCCTGCTCCTGTCGACCGTCGCCGCCTGGCGGCAGATCCGGCACGCCAGGTCCGCGAACGACTTCGCCGCGGTCCTGGAGGTGTACCTGCGCGACGTCCGCGACAAGGACTACCAGCGCGACCAGGACTACGTCGTCAACCGCCTCCGCGCCGAGCACTCGCCGGAGGGCGGCATCATGGCGTTACCCGAACAGCCCAGGAACGCCCTGTGGAACGTCGCGTTCATGTACGAGAGCATCGGCATGATGCACGAACTCGGCATGATGGACAGCCGCATCGCCCTGGGCGTCTTCCATTTCCGCGTCATCCAGGTCTGGGAGGCCATCCGGCCCTTCGTCCAGCAGGAGCGGAACATCCGGCAGGCGCCGTTCCTGGTCTTCTTCGAGAACCTGTACGTCAAGGCGCGGGCCACGCCGCCGGACGACGTCTACCGGACCATGGGCCTGCTGAAGGACCCGGCGCTGCGCGGGGCAGCCTGAGCCGCCCGCCATCCCATTGCATTGCATTGCATTGCATTGCAAGCGATGATCTCGGCTCCTGCCCGGAGGTTCACCACCATGCGCGGAATCACCGTCGTCGGGGCCGGGCCACGCTCGGCGCGCCACCCGAGCACGCGCTGAAGCTGCCGGCCGCGGCGTCCACCAGCCCGCGGATCGCCCGCCGCTTCACCAACGGCTTCGACGACCCGCGCGACCCGGGGCACTGCCCCTTCACGGCGGGCCCCCCGTCGCCGACTCGGCTTCGAGCGCACCGGCAGCACGGCCGTTCGCCGGACGACAGAGCAGGGTCTGGCCCGGTACTCCGGGACCTTCTCCGTGATTTCCCCAACGAACTGACCCCGGGTCGGCTGCTTTACCGAACCGGGTCTGCTTCACGGGTGTACGGCTCATTTGTTCCTTGCTAGCGTCCCGTCGCCAGCTCGGTCTGGAGGCTGGCCCGAGATGATCCAGAAAGGCTTCGCAATGGCTACACGGTTGACGAAGACCGGCTTGGCGGCGTTTCTCGCCGTCAGCTCGGTCGCGGGAATCACGGTTGCGTCAGGGACACAGGCGGTAGCCCGGCCCGCTCCGTCGGCGGCGGCCTCGCCGGTGGGCGACGGCCAGTCGGCGGCGGGCAACCGGTTGATCGTGACGTACAAGTCCGGTGTCCCCGCGGCGTCGAAAGACTCGGACGCCAGATCACAGGTGGCGACGCTGGCGGATCGGTGGAGACACAGAGCCAAGCTGGTCCGGCGGCTGGGTACCGGCGCGGCGCTGGTCGATCTGGGGGCCGCCGCGGATGCCCGCACGGTCCGTGAGATGCAGGCGGCCTTCGCCGCCGATCCCGACGTGGCGGCGGTCGAACGCGAGCAGGTGTTCATGCCCCAGGCCGATCCGAACGACACCCACTACCCCAAGCAGTGGAACCTGGCCGCCACCTCGGCCGGGATGAACGTGCCGGCCGCCTGGCCCACGTCGACGGGCGCCGGTGTCACGGTCGCGGTGATCGACACCGGCATCACCGAACACTCGGACCTGTCTGACAACGTTGTCTCCGGGTACGACTTCATCAGCAGCGCGTCCCGTGCGCACGACGGCGACGGACGGGACGGCAACGCCACCGACTCGGGCAGCTGGACCACCGACAACGAGTGCGGGACGGGGTCCAGGGCAAGGAATTCGGGCTGGCACGGCACCTACACGGCGGGCATCATCGGTGCCCTCAGCAACAACGCGAAGGGGGTCGCCGGAATCTCCCCCAAGGTCCGCATCGAGCCGGTCCGGGTCCTGGGCGCGTGCGGCGGAGTGGGCTCCGACATCATCGACGCTGTCACCTGGGCCTCCGGTGGCTCGGTGTCCGGCGTGCCGGCGAACGCCCACCCCGCCAAGGTGCTCAACCTGAGCCTGGGCGCGGTCGGCGGATGCAGTACGGCCACCCAGAAGGCCATCGACGGCGCGGTCTCCCGGGGCACCACCGTGGTCGTGGCGGCCGGCAACGAGGGCACCGACGCGAGCAAGGTCTCGCCCGCCAACTGCAACGGTGTGATCACCGTGGCGGCCAGCGACCAGCAGGGTGCCAAGGCGTCGTACTCGAACTACGGCAGTGCGGTGGAGATCACCGCTCCCGGCNGCCGACGCGGAGCCACCACGCCGACACCCCAGGTCCCTCACCGCCGACGAGGGGCAGCGGCGCCGGTGCGCGGTCCCGGCCGCGCGACCACGGGCAGGCAGGACGGGAGCCCGAGCGGCGCTCGCTCGGCTCGCGGGCGCCCCGCCGAGGGACGCAGCCGTCCCGGCCGGAGCCGGAACGGGGTCTACCACCTGAAATTGACTTCCTCCCCGCATTTCGAGCACTTCAATTTCCCCAGACCACCATTGGGAACCCAATTGTGATCACAGTTGGCCCGACCGGTGTTACCACATTCAGAAACGGTGGGCTTCCCGCGCTGACGGGTGGACTCTTCTTCTGTTTTCGCGCGGGGCATGGGCCTTGCCATCTAGACTTTATCCTCTCTTCGTTGGTGGACAGGGGGCGCCGGGCAACGGT
>NZ_JAVSCF010000172.1:0-14051 GCF_031932565.1 Streptomyces sp. B1866 | reverse complement strand
CGGTGCGCCGTCCGGCGCTCGGCCGCCGTCGGGCCGGTCCGCCGCCGCCCTGCTGGCCGCGCGCCGCGCGGTCGGCGCCCCCTACGCGTGGGGCGCGGCGGGGCCGGGCGCCTTCGACTGCTCCGGCCTGACCCAGTGGGCGTACGGGCGGGCCGGGGTGGCCATCCCCCGCACCTCCCAGGCCCAGGCCCGCACGGGCCGCCGGGTACCGCTGGCCCGCGCCCGCCCCGGCGACCTGGTGGTCTACCGCTCGGACGCCAGCCACGTGGCGATGTACGCGGGCGGCGGGCGGGTCATCCACGCCCCGTACCCGGGCGCGCGGGTGCGCTACGACCCGGTGGGCATGATGCCGATCGCCGCCGTCACGCGCTATTGACGGCCGTAAGGCCCCCGTTCCGGGCGTGCCGTCCCGCGCGCCCGCGCGGGCGGGGTGCGCGGGGCGGCCGGATGCCGCCTGCCGCTCGCGGACCGGTGGGCTCGTACGATCGTCGGCGTGATGCGACGGCGACAGCGGGTGGCGGCGGCCCTCGGCGCGGTGGCCGGGCTGCTCGCCGCCACGCTGACCGGATGCGCGGGCGAGCGGCCCCCGCGCGGGCCCGCGGGACGGGACGGGCCCGGCGTCGCGCGCATGCTCGACGCGCGCGCCGCGGCCGTACGGGGCCGGGACGCCGACGCCTTCCTGGCCACCGTGGACCGGGCCGGGACGGCCTTCCGGGCCGCGCAGCGGCGCACGTTCGCCAACCTCGCCGCCGTACCGCTGCGCTCCTTCTCCTACCGGCTGGTGCGCACCGGCGAGTTCCCGCCCGCCCTGGGCGGCGGGCGGCGGCTGGCCGCCACCGTCGAACTCGGCTACCGGCTCGCCGGATACGACACGGCCCCGGTCACCGCCCGCCAGTACCTGACGCTGGTGAGCCGGGCCGGCCGGTGGTACGTCGCCTCCGACACCGGCCGGCCGCCCGGCGGGCGCCCGCCCCGGCAGCTGTGGGACCAGGGCCCGGTGACGGTCGTGCGCGGCGCGCACAGCCTCGTCCTGGGCGTCCTGGGCGGCGGCCGGGACGAGGCGGCGCTGCGCCGCGTGGCGGCCGCCGCCGACCGCGCCGTGCCCGCCGTCGGCGCGGTGTGGCCCGACCGGTGGGCCCGGCGCGTCGTGGTGGAGGTCCCCGCCTCCCTGGACGGCATGGCCGCGCTGCTGGGCGCCGCGCCCGGCGACTTCCGGGACATCGCGGCCGTCACCACCGGCGAACTCGGGTCCCGCGGTCCGGTGCCCGCCGACCGGGTCATCGTCAACCCCGAGGCGTACGACCTGCTCGGCGACACCGGCCGGCAGGTGGTGCTCACCCACGAGACCGCCCACGTGGCCACCCGCCCGGTCACCGACGACTCCACCCCGCTGTGGCTCTCCGAGGGCTACGCCGACTGGGCCGGCTACCTCGGCTCCGGCCGCACGGCCCGCCAGGCCGCCCCGGAGCTGGCCGCCGCGGTGGCCGCGGGCGACGTCCCGCGCGGGCTGCCGTCCGACGCGGACTTCCGCTTCGGCGCCGGTCCGGCCACGCTCGCGCGCGCGTACGAGGGCGGCTGGCTGGCGTGCCGGATGATCGCCGACCGGTGGGGCGCGGACCGGCTGGCCGCCTTCTACCGCGCGGTGGGCCGGGCCCGGGAGCCGGGCCCGGCCGTACGGGACGCGCTGCGCCGGGTGCTGGGGACGGACCCGGCCGCGTTCACGGCCCGGTGGCGCGCGTACCTGACCGACCAGCTGCGCTGATCCGGCCGCCCGGCGCTGATCCGGCCGCCCTGATCCGGCCGCCCTGATCCGGCCGTCCGGCACCCGGGCCGCGAGGCGGTACTGTCGGCGGCGATGGACAGGACACTGATCGTCACCAACGACTTCCCGCCCCGGCCCGGCGGCATCCAGGCCTTCCTGCACAACATGGCCCTGCGCCTGGACCCCGCGCGGGTCGTCGTCTACGCGTCCACGTGGAAGCGGGGCCGGGAGGGCGCCGAGGCCACCGCGCGCTTCGACGCCGAGCAGCCGTTCCCGGTCGTGCGCGACCGTACGACGATGCTGCTGCCCACCCCGCGCGTGACCCGCCGCGCCGCCCGGCTGCTGCGCGAACACGGCTGCCGCTCGGTGTGGTTCGGGGCCGCCGCCCCGCTCGGCCTGATGGCGCCCGCGCTGCGCCGCGCCGGGGCCCGGCGCCTGGTGGCCACCACGCACGGGCACGAGGCGGCCTGGGCGGCGCTGCCCGGTGCACGGCCGCTGCTGCGCCGGATCGGCGAGGGCACCGACACGCTCACCTATCTGGGGGAGTACACCCGGGCGCGGATCGCGGGCGCGCTCACGCCCGCGGCCGCGGCGCGCATGGTCCACCTGCCGCCCGGCGTGGACGAGAAGGCCTTCCACCCCGGCTCCGGCGGCGACGCGGTCCGGGGGCGGCTGGGGCTCACCGGCCGGCCCGTCGTCGTCTGCGTCTCCCGGCTCGTGCCGCGCAAGGGCCAGGACACCCTGATCCGGGCCATGCCGCGGGTGCTGGCCCGGGTGCCAGGCGCCGTGCTGCTCGTCGTCGGCGGCGGCCCGTACGCCGGGCGGCTGCGCGAGCTGGCCGCCGCCACCGGCGTCGCCGACGCGGTGCGCTTCACCGGCCCGGTGCCGTGGGCGGAGCTGCCCGCGCACTACGGCGCGGGCGACGTGTTCGCCATGCCGTGCCGCACCCGCCGCGGCGGCCTCGACGTGGAGGGCCTGGGCATCGTCTACCTGGAGGCGTCGGCCACCGGGCTGCCGGTCGTGGCCGGGGACTCGGGCGGCGCGCCGGACGCGGTGCTCGACGGAGAGACGGGCTGGGTGGTGCGCGGCGGCTCGGCCGTGGAGACCGCCGACCGGGTCGCCACGCTCCTGGCCGAGCCGGAGCTGTGCCGCCGCATGGGCGAGCGGGGCCGCGCGTGGGTCGCCGAACGCTGGCGCTGGGACCTGCTGGCCGAGCGCCTGGAGTCGCTGCTGTAGCGCCCGCGCGGAAGGCGCGCCGAGCGGCCTAGGGCGTGTCTGNCGCTGGGAGGTACCCCCGGCTGCAAGGCGGAGGAGGAGAGCGCAGGGGGCACCTCCCAGCGGTAGCTGGGGGAGGCACTGCGTGCGACGACGACAACGCCGCACGGGGGCACCTCCCGGCGGTAGCCGGGGGCGGGGGCACCCCCAGCGGTAGCTGGGGGAGTGCCGGGCGTCGCGAGCCCGCCCTGATCCACCAGACACGCCCTAGCGCTGGTAGATCGCCTCGATCTCCGCCGCGAAGTCCTTCGCCACCACGTTCCGCTTCAGCTTCAGCGACGGGGTCACGTGCCCGGCGTCCTCCGTGAACTGCGCCGGCACGATGCGGAACCTGCGCACCGACTCCGCCTGGGACACCGCCGCGTTGCCCTCGTCCACCGCCTGCTGGACGGCCGCCTGAAGGTCCGGGTCGTCGCGCAGGTCCGCCGCCGTGGCACCGGCGGGCTTGCCGTGCCGCTCCGCCCAGCGCGGCAGGAACTCCTCGTCCAGGGTGATCAGCGCGCCGATGAACGGACGCCCGTCGCCCACCACCATGCACTCGGCCACCAGCGGGTGCGCGCGGATGCGGTCCTCGATCACGGCGGGTGCGACGTTCTTGCCGCCCGCCGTGATGATGATCTCCTTCTTGCGGCCGGTGATGGCGAGGTAGCCGTCCTCGTCCAGGGTGCCGAGGTCGCCGGTGTGGAACCAGCCGTCGGACATCACCTCGGCGGTCGCCGCCTCGTTGTTCCAGTAGCCGGTGAACAGGTGCTCGCCGTGCAGCAGCACCTCGCCGTCGTCGGCGATGCGCACCACCGAGCCCGGCAGCGGCTGCCCGACCGTGCCGATCTTCTGCCGCTCGCACGGGTTCACGGCCGTCGCCGCGCACGACTCCGTCAGCCCGTACCCCTCCAGGACGGTGACCCCGACGCCCCGGTAGAAGTGGCCCAGCCGGGTGCCCAGCGGGGCGCCCCCGGAGATGACGTGGGTGATCCGGCCGCCCAGGACGGCGCGCAGCCTGCGGTAGACCAGCCGGTCGAACAGCGCGTGCCGCAGCCGCAGGCCCGGCCCGGGGCCCGACGGGGCGTCGAGGGCCTGGCTGTAGGCGATGGCGGTGGCGGCCGCGCGGTCGAAGATCCGGCCCTTGCCGTCGGCCTCCGCCCTGGCCCGCGCGCTGTTGTAGACCTTCTCCAGTACGCGCGGGACGCTGAGGATCACCGTCGGCCGGAAGGAGGCGAGGTCGTCGGTGAGGGTCTTCACGTCCGGCACGTGCCCGAGCCGGATCGGCGCCAGCACCGCGCAGATCTCCACCAGCCGCCCGAAGACGTGCGCCTCGGGCAGGAACAGCAGCACGGAGGAGTCGCCGGTGGCGAACAGCGGCGTGAGCCGGGCGACCGCGTTGCCGCACTCGGCGAAGAAGCTGCGGTGGGTGAGCACGCAGCCCTTGGGGCGGCCGGTGGTGCCGGAGGTGTAGACGATGGTGGCCGGGGAGTCGGCGCTGGCCAGCGAGCCGCGCTCGTCGACGGTCTCGTCGGGCACGTCCCGGCCCAGGTCGCGCAGGACGCGCACCGCACCCGCCTCGTCGGACTCCTGTCCGGCCGGGCCCTCGATGCGCCACACGTGTGCCAGACCCGGCAGGATGCCGCGCACCGACTCCACGGCCGACTCGTGCGCGGCGGTCTCCACCAGGCAGGCGACCGCGCCGGAGTCGCTGAGGATCCACTGGATCTGCTCGGGCGAACTCGTCTCGTACACCGGCACGGTGACGCCGCCCGCGCTCCAGATGGCGAAGTCCAGCAGCGTCCACTCGTAGCGCGTGCGCGACATCAGGCCCACCCGGTCCCCGGGGCCCACGCCCGCGGCGATCAGGCCCTTGGCGGCGGAGCGCACCTCCTCCAGGAACCGGGTGGCGGTCACGTCCTCCCAGCGGCCGGCGACCTTGCGCGCGACGACGGCGGCGTCGGGGTGCTGCGCCGCGTTGCGCCGGATCAGGTCCGTCAGGTTGCCGTCGGCCGGTACCTCGTACAGGGCCGGAAGGCTGAACTCGCGCAAGACTGCTGCTCCTCGTCGGGAGCCGGCGCCACGGCACCCGGTGGAGTGCTGCGTCGGCTGCGGACCATGATCAGGGATCAGGCAGGGGGACAAACTGGTCGGAGATTACCCATCGGTATGTCTTCCGGAACAGAATTCGTACCCAGTTGTTCAATGCGTCACACCACGCGGTCGCGCTGCGCGCAGACTAGTCGACGCCGGGTGCGACGGGGAAGTAACCGCAGGTAGAGGGCGTGAGGAGAACCTTTGACGGCTTCGTGGAAGGCCTTACGGTCTCGTCGCAGGCCTTAAGGTGACGCCCATGCGAGTCCACGTGGTCAGTGACGTGCACGGCAACAGCCAGGACCTCGCCAAGGCGGGCGACGGCGCGGACGCCCTGGTGTGCCTCGGCGACCTCGTCCTGTTCCTGGACTACGCCGACCACTCCCGCGGCATCTTCCCCGACCTGTTCGGCACGGCCAACGCCGACCTGATCGTGGAGCTGCGCACCGCGCGCCGCTTCGCGGAGGCCAACGCGCTGGCCCAGCGGCTGTGGGACGGCCTGGACCGGGCCGCCGTCATCGAGACCGCGGTGCGCAGGCAGTACGCCGAGCTGTTCGCCGCCTTCCCCACGCCCACCTACGCCACGTACGGCAACGTGGACATGCCGGGCCTGTGGCCGGAGTACGCCGGTCCGGGCACCACCGTCCTGGACGGGCAGCGGGTGGAGATCGGCGGCCGGGTCTTCGGCTTCGTCGGCGGCGGCCTGCGCACCCCCATGCGCACCCCCTTCGAGATCGACGACGAGACGTACGCGGCGAAGGTGGCCGCGCTCGGCGAGGTCGACGTGCTGTGCTCGCACATCCCGCCCGACGTGCCCGAGCTGTGCTACGACACCGTCGCCCGCCGCTTCGAGCGCGGCAGCGAGGCGCTGCTGGAGGCCATCCGCGCGGTGCGGCCGAAGTACCACCTGTTCGGACACGTGCACAACCCGCTGGCCCGCCGCATGCGCATAGGCTCGACCGAGTGCGTCAACGTGGGCCACTTCGCCTCGACCGGCGCCCCCTGGGCCCTGGAGTGGTGAGACCCGCGCGATAGCCTTCAGCGCAGGGCAGCCAGGGGGCGTCAGCGCCGTCAACGGCAGGGTCATCGCAGGGTAAGGAGCCACGGGGATGGCGGAGCACACCAGTTCGAGCATCACGATCGATGCGGCGCCCGCCGACGTGATGGGAGTGATCGCCGACTTCGCCCGCTACCCCGAGTGGTCGGGCGAGGTGAAGGAGGCCGACGTCCTCACCAAGGACGCCCAGGGACGCGCCGAGCAGGTGCGGATGGTGCTCGACGCGGGCGCCATCCGGGACGACTACACCCTCGCGTACACCTGGAGCGGGGACCACGAGGTGCGCTGGTCGCTGGTGAAGTCCCAGATGCTGCGGGCCCTGGACGGCTCCTACCGGCTGGCCGCGCTGGAGGGCGGGCGGCGCACCGAGGTCACGTACCAGTTGACCGTCGACGTCAAGATCCCGATGCTGGGCATGATCAAGCGCAAGGCCGAGAAGGTCATCATCGACCGGGCGCTGGCCGGTCTCAAGAAGCGCGTCGAGAGCGGGGCCGGGGCCTGACGGACCGTCCCGTGGCCCCGCACCCGGCGCGGCCGCCCGCCGCCGCGACCGGCGCACCCGGACCGGCGCCGGCCGCGTACCGGTGCCGGTCCGCGCGCCCCGTCGCCCGCGTCCGTTGGAGGTTGTGATGCGCACTGTCCTGGTCACCGGCGGCGGCGGCGCGGGCCGTACCACCGTCGCGGCCGCCACCGCGCTCGCCGCGGCCCGCGCGGGATGGCGCACGCTGCTGCTGACAGCCGACCGGGACGGCACCGCCGAGGCGCTGCTCGGCCTGCCCGCGCGCGGCTACGCCCACGGCGGCGACGAGCAGCCCGCCGCCCGCCCCCCCTGGACGCCCCCGGCCGAGGCCGCCCCCGGCCTGTGGGCCGCGCGCCTGGCCACCGGCGACTGGCTGCGCGCCGAGCTGGCCGCCCTCCAGGAGCGCGGCCGCGACGCCCTGGACCTGCTCGGCGCCGCGCCGCTGGACGGCGAGGAGCTGGCCGAGGTCCCCGGCGCCACCGCCCTCGCGCTGCTGCGCGCCCTGCGCGTCGCCCACGCCGGGCCCGAGGACGCCGCGGACCCCGCGGAACCCGCGGACCTTCACGCCGGGACCGGAGACGGGGCCGGCGGCGCGGCGCCGCGGTCCGGCGCCCGCTGGCACCTGCTCGTGGTGGACGCGCCGCCGCTGGCCGACACCGTCGCCGCGCTCGCGCTGCCCGGCCAGCTGCGCCGCTACCTGCGCCGGCTGGTGCCGCCCGAGCGGCAGGCGGCGCGCGCCCTGCGGCCGGTGCTCGCCCAGCTCGCGGGCGTGCCGATGCCCGCCCAGAAGCTGTACGAGGCGGCCGGCCGCTGGGAGGTGGAGCTGGCCGCCGCGCAGGACGCCGTCGAGTCCGCGGCGACCACGCTGCGGATCGTGGTGGACCCCGGGCCGCCGTCGGTGCGCGCGCTGCGCGCCGCCCGCGCGGGCCTGGCCCTGCACGGCTGCCGCGTCGAGGCCGTCGTCGCCAACCGGCTGCTGCCCACCGGCTCCGCCGACCCCTGGCTCGCCGCCGTCTCCGGCGCGCAGCAGGCCGCCCTGAAGGAGCTGAAGGAGCTGTGCGAGGCGGAGCCGGCCGTCCCGGTGCGCGAGCTGCCGCACCTGGGCCGCGAGCCCCGGCTCGCCGACGGCGCCGGCGGCCCGTACGCGGGCGTCCACTCCAGCCCGTACGCCGACGGCGGCGAGCCGGGCCTGAGCGTGCTCGCGGCCGCGGCCGGGGCGCCCGGCGACCGGCCCGGCGGCCCGGCCGCCGACCCGTGGACCGTGGAGGACCGGCTGGCCGCCGACGGGGAGCTGGTGTGGCGGCTGCCGCTGCCCGGCGCCGACCGGGAGGGCCTGGGCGTGCTGCGCCGTGGCGACGAGCTGATCGTCACCACCGGCCCGTACCACCGCGTCCTGCCGCTGCCGTCGGCCCTGCGCCGCTGCACCGTGGCCGGGGCCCGGCTGCGCGACGGCGAGCTGCGGGTGAGCTTCGCGCCCGACCTCGCCCTGTGGCCGACAAGGTCCTGACCCGCCCCGCGCCGGTCGGGTACCGTCGAAGACACACCGTGTGAGCGCGTCGGCGCGTCCCGCGGCCCGCCGCCCCGAGAGCGCCGGCCGCGCGCCGGCGCGGGCGCCCGCCCCGCGCGGGCCGCCGATCCGCCCCGAACCCGCCGCAGGAGCCCGCCATGAGCGATGCCACCGAGCGCCCCGCCGGCCAGCGCGCCGACGGCGGCCCCGCCCCCGAGGCCGACGAACCCGACGCCTGGGAGCCCGACGCCTGGGAGCGGGCCTGCGCCGAGGACCTGGCCGCCGAGCGGGCCCGCCGCGCCGCCGGCGGCGAGCGCACGCCGCCGGGCAGCCCCGCCGAGGAGCTGCGCAGACTGGCCGAAGCCCTCGCCGAGAAGGTCGCGGGCGCCGGGGCGCCGCTGGCCGGCCCGGCCGTGCGCGGGGCCGTACAACAGTTGATCGCACAGGCGCGGGCCGCCGTCGAGCCGGTCGTCGAGCGCAATCCGGACGTCTTCCAGCACCTGGCCAGCGCGGGCAGCGAGCTGCTGGCCGCCTACCGGGCCGCCGTGCGGGACCAGGAGCGCCGCTGGACCCAGGGCGACGAGGCGGGCAAGCGTTCGAGTAGTGAACACATTGACGTCGACTGACGGTCGTCTCGGGTACGGTAAGGCGCGTCGGAGTTCGGCCACATAACCCGAGGGACACATGGGACTCACCATCGGCGTCGACATCGGCGGTACCAAGATCGCGGCAGGCGTGGTCGACGAGGGGGGCGCGATCCTCGACACGTGCACGGTGCCGACTCCCGGTACGCCCGAGGGAGTCATCGACGCTATCGCGGACGCGGTGCGCGAGGTCAGCTCCGGCCACGAGGTGGAGGCGGTCGGCATCGGCGCCGCCGGGTACGTGGACGACAAGCGCGCCACCGTGCTGTTCGCGCCGAACATCAACTGGCGGCACGAGGCCCTGAAGGACAAGGTCGAGCAGCGCGTCGGCATGCCCGTCGTGGTGGAGAACGACGCCAACGCCGCCGCCTGGGGCGAGTACCGCTTCGGCGCCGGCCAGGGCCACGACGACGTCGTGTGCATCACCCTCGGCACGGGCCTGGGCGGCGGCATCATCATCGGCGGCAGGCTGCACCGCGGCCGGTTCGGCGTCGCGGCCGAGTTCGGGCACGTGCGGATGGTGCCGGACGGGCTGCTGTGCGGGTGCGGCAGCCAGGGCTGCTGGGAGCAGTACGCCTCCGGCCGCGCCCTGGTCCGCTACGCGCGCCAGCGCGCCACCGCCCAGCCGGAGAACGCCGAGATACTGCTCGGCCTCGGCACCGGCACCCCGGACGGCATCCAGGGCACCCACGTCAGCCAGGCCGCCCGGCGCGGCGACCCGGTCGCCGTCGACTCCTTCCGCGAGCTGGCCCGCTGGGTGGGCGCGGGCCTGGCCGACCTCGCGTCCCTGTTCGACCCCTCCGCGTTCATCGTCGGCGGCGGCGTGTCGGACGAGGGCGAGCTGGTCCTCGGACCCATCCGCAAGTCGTTCCGCCGCTGGCTGGTGGGCAACCAGTGGCGGCCGCACGCCCAGGTCGTCGCCGCCCAGCTCGGCGGCAAGGCCGGCCTCGTCGGCGCCGCCGACCTGGCCCGCCAGGGCTGAGGCGGGGCAGCCGTGTCCGTCACACCGGTACTCGCCGACCTGCCGCGAGCCGTCACCGAGCCCGACTCGGCCGTCATCCGCGTGCTGAGCTACAACGTCCGCTCGCTGCGCGACGACCGGCACGCGCTGGCCCGGGTGGTGCGCGCCTGCGCCCCCGACGTGCTGTGCGTGCAGGAGGCGCCGCGGTTCTTCCGCTGGCGCAAGGCCGCCTCCTGGCTGGCCCGCGAGACCGGCCTCGTCTACACCACGGGCGGCGCAACCACCGCGGGCCCGATGATCCTCACCAGCCTGCGCGCCCACGTCGAGCGCACCGAGGAGATCCTGCTGCCCCGCACGCCCGGACTGCACCAGCGCGGCCTGGCCACCGCCGTGCTGCGCTTCGGCGGGCTCGGCGGGTCCGGCGCCGGCGGGTCCGGCGCTGGGCAGGAGAGCGCTGGGCAGGAGAGCGCTGGGCAGGAGAGCGCGAGCGCCATCCGGCTCGGCGTGGTCTGCTGCCACCTGAGCCTGTCCGCCGACG
Source organism: Streptomyces sp. B1866 (assembly GCF_031932565.1). NCBI lineage: Bacteria > Bacillati > Actinomycetota > Actinomycetes > Kitasatosporales > Streptomycetaceae > Streptomyces > Streptomyces sp. B1866. Next base: position 3,714 of record NZ_JAVSCF010000172.1, on the reverse strand, counting down.
AGCGGTACGCGCAGGCCGGGCTGGTGCTCGACCGGGTCGCCGCGCTCGGCGTGCCGTGCGTGGTGGCGGGCGACCTCAACGACCGGCCCGGCGGCCGCGCCTTCCGCCGCCTGACCGGGACGCTGCGGGACGGCTGGGAGACCAGGCCGTGGGGCGGCGCGTTCACCTCCACGCCGGACGACCCGCACCAGCGCATCGACGCCGTCCTCGCGACCGAGCGGGTGGACGTCCTCGGCTGCGGGGTGCCCGCGGGCCTGCCCGGCGTCGCCGACGCCGACCTGCGGGCGGCCACCGACCACCTGCCGGTGCTGGCGGCCGTACGGGTGCCGCGGCTGACCGCCGCCGGGTAGCGGCCCGCACCGGCCGCCCGGCGGCACCCGCCGGGACCGCCGCCGGGCTCAGACCACCGCGCCGCGCCCGGGGTCGTCCTCCTCGTCGTCGTCCGCGCGCATCCGCAGGACGAGCGTGGCGAGGCCGCCCAGGAAGCCGCCTATGCCCACGGTCACGATCCACCACGTGATCGCGACCTGGAACACCACCGAGCCGATCAGCAGCAGCGGCCCGCCGATGACGCCGAGCCAGGCGAAGCGGGACGCGGTGTCGGACTCGGGCAGCGACGGGTCGGGCGGCACGAAGTGGCCCTCGTCCGTTTCGTCGAAGTCGTCGTCGGACGCCTCGGCGGGCTGCCAGTCGCGCGGCCCGACGCCAGGAGCGAACACCACCGAGCCGCCCGGCGCCCGGCCGCTCCCGGCCCGGCCGTCCCCTTCCCGGCCGTCCCCTTCCCGGCCGCGGGCCGCGTCGCCGTCTCCTTCCCGGCCGCGGGCCTCGTCGCCGCCGTCCCCGTCCCGGCCGCGCGCCTCCCGGATGACGTCCTCGGCCTCGGGCCAGGGCGAGGCGCCGCCGCCCGGCTCCTCGCCGTACGCCGCGACGATCTCGGCCCACGCGGCGTCGTCGTCGCGGGCGCCCGCCTCGTTCTCGTTCGGGTCACGCTCCGCCACCGGCCGCCGCCCCCTCTCTGCCCAGGTCGGTGTCCGGGTCCGGGTGCGCCGGTGCCGGAACGGCCGGGTCCGCACCGGCCGCCGCGCCGGTCGTGAGCCGGCTGATGAAGGCCCAGGTGTCCTCGAAGATCCGCTCCGCGTCGTAGTCCAGCGTCGCCACGTGGTAGCTGCGCTCCAGCACCCGCTCGGTGACGTCCTTGGAGGCCACCCGGTCCAGGACCCGCGCCGAGTCCGCCGGCGGCACCACATGGTCGCGCGCGCTGCGCAGGAGCAGCAGCGGCTGGGTGACCTTCGGCAGCTCGGCGTCGACGAGCCGCAGGAACCGGCGCAGCGAGTGCGCCGCGTGCAGCGGCACCCGGTCGTAGCCCGTCTCCGGCACGCCGGGCCGCGCGATGTCGCTGGTGATGCCCTTGGTGGAGCGGATCAGGTGGCGCGTCACCGGCAGCGTGCGGGCCGCCGCGCCGTGCACCTTGATCGCCGGGTTGACCAGCGCGAGGCCGCTGACCGCCGCGCCGTGCCGGGCGGCCAGCCGCAGCGCCAGCGCGCCGCCCATCGACAGGCCGCACACGAACACGCGCGCGCAGTCCCGGCCCAGGCGCCGCAGCTCGCGGTCGACCTCGGCGTACCAGTCCTGCCAGCCGGTGAGCGCCATGTCCTCCCAGCGGGTGCCGTGGCCGGGCAGCAGCGGCAGGGAGACGGTCAGCCCGCGCCCGGCCAGGTACTCGGCCCAGGGGCGCACCGACTGCGGTGACCCGGTGAATCCGTGGCAGACGAGGACGCCGGTCTCTCCGCCGTCGTGGCGGAACGGCTCGGCCCCGGGGAGCAGCGGCACCGCGGTTCTCCGTTCGCTTCGGGGGGCGGTTCGTGGGCATGCGTAGGGGAGGCGGGTGGTATGAGGGGGCGTACGGCCCGCGAGCCCCAGCGTACGCGGCACACCGCACACGGGATAGGCGGGTTAAGGTCTCCTCGGCGGAACGGGAGGTCCACAGGTGTTCTACGGCGCGATGAAGATCTCGGTCGGCGCTGCGCTGAAGGTGACGTTCCGTCCGTGGGTGGAGGGGCTGGAGAACGTGCCCGCCGAGGGGCCCGCCATCCTCGCCAGCAACCACCTGTCGTTCTCCGACTCCTTCTTCCTGCCCGCGGTGCTCGACCGCAAGGTCACCTTCATCGCCAAGGCGGAGTACTTCACCGCGCCCGGCGTCAAGGGCAGGCTGACGGCGGCCTTCTTCAAGGGCGTGGGCCAGCTGCCGGTCGACCGGTCGGGCGCGCGCGGCGCGGGCGAGGCGGCGGTGCGCAGCGGCATCGAGGTGCTGGAGCACGGCGGGCTGTTCGGCATCTACCCGGAGGGCACCCGCTCGCCCGACGGGCGGCTGTACCGCGGCAAGCCGGGGGGCCTGGCGCGGGTGGCGCTGGCCACGGGCGCGCCCGTCATCCCGGTCGCGATGATCGGCACCGAGAAGATCCAGCCGCCCGGCAAGGTCGTGCCGAAGCTGCTGCGCCCGGGCATCCGGATCGGCAGGCCGCTGGACTTCAGCCGCTACCACGGCATGGAGGGCGACCGCTTCATCCTGCGCTCGGTGACCGACGAGGTCATGTACGAGATCATGAAGCTGTCCGGCCAGGAGTACGTCGACATCTACGCGACCGCGGCCAAGCGGCGGATCGCGGAGGCGGAGGCCGCCCGCAGGCAGGCGGAGAAGCAGGCCGGGAAGCCGCCCGGCGAGCAGGCCGGTGAACGGTCCGGCGGGCAGTCCGGGGAGGCGTCCGGCGGGCGGCCGGACGGGGACTGACGGCGGCGGAGGCGACGAGGCCGGGCGGGAAGCCCGGCGGGGGGTGGGGAGATGGGCCGGTGGCCCTGGCGTGAGCGCGCCGCGCGGATGTCGGTCGAGCAGCCGCTGTGGCAGGCGCTGACCGCCTACCGGGTGCTCACCTGGCTGTACGCCCTGGCGCTGTACGCGTGCGCGTACGACGACTACGCGCACCCGTTCGGCGCGGGCGCCTACCTGGCGGGGCTGACCGCGTGGATGGCACTCACCGCGCGGACGGTGGCGTCGGCCGAGCGCTGCACGCCCCGCTTCCTCGTCGCCGACGTCTGTGTCGCGGTCACCGGCATCCTCCTCACGCCCGTGGTGGACTCGCACGACCGCATCGCCGACGGCGCGCCCACGCTGCCGTCGATATGGACGGCGGGCGCCGTGCTGGGCTGCGCGCTCAAGGGCGGCTGGCGCTGGGCGGCGGTCGGCTCCGCGGTCGTCGGCTCGGCGAACATCGCCGAGCGCGGCGGCTTCGCCCAGGACGCCGTCCACATGGTGCTGCTGCTGTGGGTGGCGAGCGTGACGATCGGCTACGTGGTGGAGGTCGCCCGCGCGAGCGAGCGGGTGCTGGCCCGCGCGCTGCGCATCGAGGCGGCCACGCGCGAGCGGGACCGGCTGGCCCGCGACATCCACGACAGCGTGCTCCAGGTACTCGCCATGGTGCAGCGGCGGGGCGCGGCCCTCGGCGGCGAGGCGGCGGAGCTGGGCCGCCTCGCGGGCGAGCAGGAGGTGGCGCTGCGCACTCTGGTGTCCACGGGCGTGTCCACGGACGCGACCGCTCCGGACGAGGCGTACGCGCGGGACGGCGCGTCGGTACCGGGGGCGTACGGCGCGCGGGGCGTGCCGGGCGGGACCGGCGCGGGACGCGCGGGCGGGCCGGCCGCCGACGCCTCGCCCCGCGG
>NZ_JAVSCF010000171.1:0-14119 GCF_031932565.1 Streptomyces sp. B1866 | reverse complement strand
CAGGGCGTGCCGTCCACCGTGGACCACGGCAACCGCACCAGCCCGCTCACCGCTCTCCCTCCGGGCCGGTGGCCTTGGCCTGGCAGCGGGGGCACTCGCACCGGGGCCACTCACACGACGCCGGAACGAACGTCCGGCTCGGCTCACCCCGGAACGAGCAGGAGCTGACCTCGGCCTGCTCCCCGGTCACCGGGTCGAGCCGGTACACGCGGATCGTGATCAGCGCCACGCCCAACCACCCCCAGGCATCAGCCGCCCGGCCGAGGCGATGTCGACGCCGTGGATCCGGCGCGGCCCGACGTCGATCCCGTACGCGGCCAGCGAGGCCGCCCACCGCCGACGCCGCTGCACCCACCGCTCGGCGCGGTTCGCCGAATATCGGCCACGCGTTCGATGTCCGAAAACGTGCTTCACTAACGCCGCTAAGCGTTCTGTAAGGTCAACCAATGTCGTCAGCTCCCTAAAGCTGGTGGCCACCGCCCCCGGACGCACAACGGCTGAAGCGCGTCGCGGGGGTCTTCCATCTGCCCATGGTCTGACGCAACAAGGCCGGAACTATCAGAGGTTACTGATAGCTCCGGCCAAAGGTTGACTCTCTGTTACCTGCCCAGCCAGGCGCCAAAGTTGGCGAAGGTTTCCGGCATGCGCCGCTTGGCCGATTCGAGACCGGCGTAGGTCTCTCGTACGGTGGGGTGGTAACGCGACTGCTGCGGTGCGACTTTCCGGGCCTCAAGCAGGCTTTTGAACGCCGCTTCCGGCTGTCCGGCCCACATGTGCGCCCGCGCCACCTCGGCGTGGTGATGTGCCAGCCTGGAGAGGGGCCAGTCGCTCGGAATGCTGACCCCTTGGGCCGCCTCGACGGCTTCGCCGTACATGTCCAATTCGGCGAGCACGCTTACTCGGTGCACCCCCACATTCGTCGGGCCGAACGAGAGCCAGTGCACCTTCTCGGCCGGTCCGGTCCGCCCGGCGATGCGCTCGGCCTCGCTCAGGTGACCCTCGGCAAGGTCGTGGTCCTTGTCCCGCCCTGCCAGTACGGCCGCGCCCAGGTGCAACTGGCCGGTGACGACATCGCGGACGTGACCCTTTTCGGCGTTCTCCAATGCCGACATCCCCAACTGGACGAGTCGCTTGCCGGTCCGGTAGTCGCTCGCACGCAGATATGCCAGGGCTCGCATGTACTGCCGCATCGCGCTGATGACCGCGTCCGATCCACGCTGCGCGGCCCACTCCATGCGGTCCAGCGCGACCATGCCCAGGTCGTGGAAGCCCAACTTGGTCGTAAGGTCATACGCGGTGCGGTAGGTGCTGGCGAGGAGCCTCCAGCTTCGGTCACTGGGGTCGTTGTGCGCAGCCGTAGTGGTCTCGGAGATCAGCCCCGCGAGTTCGGCGGCGGCCTGCTTGAGATTGGTGGCGCGGATGAGGGAGCAGAGCTTTTCGGCATCGCCCTCCAGTTCCTCCGCGCCTCGCGGGGTCACATCCGGATCGGGCCCGATATCGTAGACGTTCAGTGCCTCGCGGATGGGCTGGATAAGGCCGTCCAGTTGGTCCTTGCGCAGCTCGTCGAGATACGGCTGCCCGGTCAATTCCGCAACCGGTACCGAAAGTGCCCGTGCCAAGGCCCCGATGACCGAGGGACTTGCGGGCATGACCCCCTGTTCGATCTTCGTCAGGGTGCTGTACGAGACGTGCGACAAATCCGCCAATTCGCGCTGCGTCAGGTTGCGCAACCTGCGCGCCCGCTTCACTCGCCTTCCGGTGTGCTCTTGGTTGTCCGAGGACATGGGGAGACTCCGTTCTGCTTCGTCAACTGCACGGTACTCCTTCCCCGTTACAGGACCGCGACGAGCGGCGTTCCATCACCCGTGAGGGTTGCCGAACTCTTCGCGCCGCGCGCGCCGACCCGGGTGACAAGCGCCAGGCCGGAGGCGCACCCGGCACCGCCGAGACTTCCGGGCCGCCGGGCCGCCGATCTGAGCCCCTGCCGCCAGGCGGCTCGCGACCGCCGAGCGGGCCGGTATCTCGGCTTCCTCCCGGCTCGCCGTAGCTGAGGCCGTCGGCTATGCGCGGCCGGTGAGCCGGAAATGGCGGCAGAGCCCCCCTGTTACGGTGGGCCAATGGCAACGGTCAAGCAGTTTCAGGTCACCTTCGACTGCGCAGATCCTGAGCGCGTCGCTCGTTTCTGGTGCGAGGTGTTGGGGTACGTCGTACCGCCGCCACCGAAGGGGTTCGCCAGTTGGGAGGATTTCGATCGCGCGCTGCCGCCTGAGGATCAGGGTTCTCGGTTCGCATGCGTCGATCCCGCGGGAGTGGGCCCCCGCCTGTTCTTCCAGCGCGTTCCCGAAGGCAAGGTCGTCAAGAACCGGGTGCACCTTGACGTGCGGGTCGGCACCGGACTCGTGGGTGCGGAGCGCCTGGCCACGCTGGAGGCCGAATGCGAGCGACTGATCGCGCTCGGCGCCGTACGCGTGCAGGTACTGCTTGCCGATGAGTACAACGAGTCGTGCATCGTGATGCAGGACATCGAGGGCAACGAGTTCTGCCTCGACTGACTACAGGGCGAACGTCGCCTGATGGGGCACTAGCCATAACTCGGTGCGCTTCAGGCGATGTTCGCCCCCGGTAGGTATGGGGGCAGTCCGAGGCGCCGCAGAAATGTGTGGCCTCGAAACGGGGGAACGGCTAACGTCGCGGCTGTGGATATCAGAGAACTGGACCGCCGTGCCCTCGCCACCTTGGGAGCGGTGATTGCGCAGGTCGGCCCGGACCAGCTTCGTCTTCCCACGCCGTGTGCCGACTGGACGCTGCACGGCCTGCTCCGCCACCAGGTCAGCGAAAACCTCGGCTTCGCGGCCGCCGCGGCAGGCGTCACCGGTGACATCCGGGCCTGGGACCAGGGCAACCTGGGCGAGAATCCTTACCAGGCGTACCTCGACTCGGCCGACGCCATGACCAGGGCGTTCACCGAGGATGTTCTGGGCCGTTCCCTCCAGATCAGGGAGTTCGGGTTCTTTCCCGGCCGGGTCGCGCTCGGTATGCACGTGCTCGACTGCGTGGTCCACGGTTGGGACGTCGCCCAGACCATCGGCGTCGCCTACGATCCGGACGCCGACCTCGTCCGCTACTCGCTCAAGGTCGCGGCGTCGATCCCGACCGGCGGACCGTCCGACGACCGGCCCAGGACCGCGTTCGCACCGGTGGTCGAGGTCTCCGAGGGCTCTCCCGACCTGGATCGGCTGCTCGGACTCGTCGGCCGTCGCCCGGCGGCAAGCTGAGCGGCCGCCAACTCAGCCGAGGCTGAGCGGGAGCCTCGCCGCGAGATCGCCCAGCGCGGCCCTTTCCGCCTCGCTCGGCGTGCGGCGGCCGGTGCCGATCCGCAGCGTGTCGCTGTCGGAGAACGCGGCGGGGAACGGGGTTCCGGCGATCTTCTCCAGCGACGCGCGTGCCGCCGCCAGGGTTTCGGCGGGCGGCTCGGCGGCTGACGGCAGGTGCGCGATCAGGTCGAGGTGGTGCAGGGTCCATTCGAGCACGTACGCGGACAGGTAGTCGCCGACGGTCAGCACCTCGCCCTGGGTGCTGACGCGGGCGGCCGGGTCGGCGAGTTCGGCGGCGCGGCCCGCGGCGGAGCCGACGTCGTCCAGGTGGAACTTCAGCCACCGGGGCTCGCCGTACGCGGCGGCCAGCCGGGGGACCAGCGCGTCGAGCGGGTCCTCGCCGGTCGGGGGTTCGACCAGCTTCCAGTAGGTGACCGCGTCCACGGTCGGTGCGGTCTCGGCGGGTGTGACCAGGGTGATCAGGACGTCCTGCGCGTCGATGACCAGGTGGCACACCAGGTCCCGTACGAGCCAGCCGGTGCAGCCGGACGGCTGCTCGAAGTCCTCGTCCGGGACGTCGGCGACCGCCGCGCGCAGCGCCGTCCACGATCGTGAGAAGAGATCCACTGCCGCACGGTAAAGCGGGACCGGAGCGGCGGACAACCGAATTCGGACGGCCGGTCCGCCTGTCCGGACGGTCGGGCCGCGTGCCCGAGCCGGAGCGGCGCCCGGGCCGGGACGCGCGCGGCCGGTGCGTACCCGGCACCGCAAAGGCCGCCGAAAGCGGGCCGACGCGGGCCACCCGCGCGAGCCGCCCGCGCACCGCCCGGCCGGGCACCGGCTAGGAACCGGCCAGCACCCGCGCCTCCTCCTGCGCCGACCAGCCCTTTCCCAGCGGCGGTTCGCCGCGCGCCCGGTCCCAGGCCAGGACGTCGGCGGCGGTGACCGCGAGCGGGGTCGCGGGCAGTCCGGCCGCGCGGGCGCGGGCGGGGCTGCGCTGCTGGGAGGGCCAGTTCGGGCGGATCAGGGGGAAGAGCGGCGGCAGGGACTCGACCTCCACCGGCACGATCTCCACCTCGCTGCCCGCCGCCCGCGCGCACGTCTCGACGAGCCCGCCGAGGGTGACCGGCTCGGCCGGGCCCACGGCGTGGAAGACGCCCGGCCGGTCGTCCGCCAGCAGCCGCATCACGAAGCGGGCCAGGTCCCGGGAGTCGAGGACCTGGACGGGCTGGTCCGGCCGACCGGGCAGCGCCACCCGGCCGCCGCGCGCGGCCCTGCGCACCCAGTAGGTGAACGCGTCCGACGGGTCGTGCGGCCCGGCGACCTTGCCCGGCCGCACGATCGTCGCCCGCGACCCGTACCGGGCCGTCACGTCGTCCTCGCAGGCCACCTTGAGCGGACCGTAGGTGTCGTCGCTCAGCTCCTCGGTGTCGCGCACCGGCGGGCGGCGCGGGGTGTCCTCGTCCGAGTCCGGGCCGACGCCGGTACGGGCGTACACCGCGTGGCTGGAGATGAACACGTACCGCCCGACCCGGTCGCCGAGCGCGTCCATCGCCTGCCCGACGTGCCGGGGCACGAACCCGCTGACGTCCACGACCGCGTCCCACCGGCCCTGCCGCAGGGCCGCGTAGTCCCCGGTGTCCCGGTCGCCCACCAGCCGCAGCACGTCGGGGAACACGTCCCCGCCGGTCCGGCCGCGGTGGAACAGGGTCACCTCGGACCCCTGCCGCAGCGCCTCCTCCGCGATCGTACGGCCCACGAACCTGGTGCCGCCCAGTACGAGAATCCGCATGACATACGACCCTAACGACCTCTGTCGGCCGTCCCCACCGGGATTTCCGCCCGGGAGTCTCAGACGCCGACGTGGATGTGCGAGGCCCACACCGACGGCATGCCGGGGAAGCGGGCGCGCAGCCCGCGCACGACGCCGTGCAGCGCCCCGGCGACGCCCTGCGGATCGCCGCCCACGGCCGCGTAGAACTCGTCCGTGATGCCGACCGCGACCTTGTCGAGGATGGGCCACAGAGTGGCGATGACATGGCGGTAACCGGCCAGTTGGAGCGCGGAGGCGAGGTGGATGGCCTCGTCCGTCAGGCGCACGCTGGCGCGCGCCGTGCTGCACGCGGACAGGAACGCCAGCTCGGCGCCGCGCAGGTCGAGCCGGGCGATGTCGGCGACGGTCAGCGGCCGCCGCTGGTGGTCGTGCAGCAGCAGGTGGCTGGCGGAGGGGGTGGTCATGCTGCTCGCGCCGTGGCAGGCGAAGTGCACCCACGGGTGGGCCGGGAGGGCGTCCAGCACCGCCTTGTGGGTGGCGGCCCGGCCGCTGAGCACGGTGGCGCCCGGGTAGCGCCGCAGCAGCAGGCCCGCCTCCACGTCCGCGCCCGGCAGGTCGGCCACCGGGCCGGGGGTGTGCCGCATGGCCACCACCAGCGGGTCGCGGGGGCCCGGGGCCGGATCGGGGGCGCGGCGCGCGAGGTGGTGGTGGAGGGTGCGGGCGGTGGGCGTGTAGGAGCTGATCACCCGGTCGATGACGGCGGGCGGCCCGTACGCGCCGGTCTGCCGCCCGTCGGCGTCGGCCCGCTGCCCGCTGCCGTCGGCCCGCGGCCCGTACGTACCGGCCCGCGGCCCGTCGGCGTCGGACGCCGCGCTGCCCGCGCCCGCTGCGCCGCCGTCGCGCCCGGCCGCGTGCAGCGGCAGGAAGCCCAGCAGCCCGGTGGGGGCCCACCACAGCCGGGGCCACGGCTCGCCGGGGCCGGGCGTGGTGTGCAGGCTCAAGGAGGTCAGCACGGGCTCGGCGATCGCGTCCCACAGCCACGCCAGCACCCCGCGCAACTCCCGCTGCGCCGCGTCCCGCTCCGCCGGGCCGGACCCGGGGGCCGCGCTGCGGTCCAGGGCGGACAGGAACGTCTCGACCTGCTCCAGCACCGCCGCCTCGACGAGCCGGGGCAGCGGTACGACCCGGATGCCGCCCGGCGTCAGCAGCAGGGCGTCGCCGCGGTACGTACCGGCGTTGACCACCGCCACCGGGCCCCGCTCGGTGCCGGAGAGCAGGTCGGAGACGCGGGGCGGGCGCAGGAAACCGGCCAGTTCGGGGCCGCGGGCGTGGATCTCGCGGATCAGCCCGTCCCACTCCTCGGTGGCCCGGCGCCGCCGGTCGCCCGCCCGGCGCACCAGGGCGGACGGCTCCGCGCGCGGCTCGGCCAGCGCCGTCAGCGGCACCCCGGAGACGGCGGGCGCCGCGACGTCGCTGTGGTCCAGCTCCGCGCGCAGCCGGGTCAGCCGGTCGGCGAGGTCCGGGGCCCGGTCCCGCAGGGCCGTCAGGTCGGGGCGGAGGTCGAGGGCCTGGGACAGCAGGACCGTACGGCCCTGCTCCAGCCACTCCAGCGCGCGGGACGGCTGCCCGGCGTGCAGGGCGCAGGCGGCGGCGTCGGTGGCCAGCCCGACCAGGTAGGTCAGCCGGTGCTCGCGGTCCCGGCGGACCAGCGCGCGCGGGGCCAGGCGCGGGACGAGGTCGAGGGCCACGGCGTACGCCGCGCAGGCGGTGTCCCAGTCCGCGGTCAGCGCGGCGCAGGCCGCCCAGCCCTGGGCGGCCAGGATGCGGGCGTACACCGGGGAGGCCTCGGTGAGCGCCGCCTCGCGGAACAGGGCCAGGGCCTCGGTCGGCGCTTCGGCGTCCTGGGCGGTCCGGCCGTCCGCCACGGGCGGGCCCCCGGCCTCGACCGCCCCCGATCCCGCCGCCGCCGTCCCCACCACCACCGTCCCGTCCGCCTCCCGCGCGCGACGCCCGTGCTCGTACCGCAGGCGCAGCGCTTCGCCGAGCCCGGCCAGCACGGCGGCCCGGACCGGCGGCGACTCGGCGTCCGCCAGCGCGCGGCGGCCGGTCTCGACGGCCTCCTCCAGGGCCGCCACGTCGCCGGTGCCGTCGTACCGGGAGCGCAGCGCGTTCGCCAGGTTGGCCAGCACCGCCGCGCCGACCAGCCGCGAGTGGGCGACGGCCGTCGCCGCCCGGCGGCCGGTCTCGATGGCCTCGTCCAGCGCGGCCGGGTCGTCGTCGTGGACGTGGCGGGCGAACAGCGCGGTGCTCAGCAGCACCATCGCGGTCTGCTGGGGGCTGTCGGGCGGGGTGGCCGCCACGGCCCGGCGGCACACGTCGACCGCCTCCTCCAGCGCCGCCGGGTCGCGGGTGTTCTCGTGGCGCGTGGACAGGGCGATGGCGAGGTTGCACAGCCGTACGGCGCGCAGCGGGTGGGTCTCGGGGGTGGCCTCCACCACGCCGCGCAGCAGGTCGACGGCCTCTTCCAGGGCCGCCGCCTCGCCGGTGAGCAGGTAGCGGTCCTGGAGCGCGATGCCGAGGTTGGCGGCGTACTTGGCGCGGTCGCGGTCGATGTTCACGGTGTGGCCGCGGCGCCTGCCGGAGTCGCCCGCGGCCGCCCGGCGCAAGGCGTCCACGGCCTCGTCCAGCGCCGCCGGGTCGCCGAGCAGCTTGTCCCGGGTCAGCAGCGCGCAGCCGAGGTTGTTCAGCACCGGTCCCGCCTCGCCCGGGTGCTCCCGTGCCATGCCCTCCAGCGCCTCCCGCAGCAGGGGCACGGCCTGCTCGACGTCCGCCGGGTCGCCCAGGCGCTCGGCGCGGACGCGCAGCGCCTCGCCGAGGTTGGACTGGTCCCGCCACCGCGCGGGCCGGTCGGCGGGCCCGGCGGCCACCGCCTCGCGGTAGACCTCGATGGCCTCGTCCAGGGCCGCGGCGTCGCCCTGCTGCTCGTAGCGCATCCGCAGTACGGACGCGAGGCAGCTCAGCGGGACGTCCGGCTCCTCGGCCCCGGCGGGGGTGGCCCGCACCGCCTGCCGGGCGACCGCCTCCGCCTCCGTCAGCACGGCGGGATCCGGCCAGAGCTGGCAGCGGATCGCCAGGGCCGTGCCGAGGTTGGCCAGGAACCCCCAGTGGCGGGGGTCGTCGGGCGGGACGGTCTGCGCCACCCGCCGGAACAGCGCGGCGGCCTTGTCCATCAGGACGGGGTCGGCGTGGTCCTGCGCCACCTTGGACAGGGCCACGGCCCGCCCGTACCACCACGGCTGCCGCAGCCGGACCCCGAGCCCGGCCCTGCGCTCGCCCACCGATCGGCCGCGCGGCTCGTCCAAGCGGAACCCCCGTCCCCCGAAACCGTCCGCCACGGGGACCCGCGGAGCACCGCCCGCACCGCCGGGACCGCCCGTCACACCTCTACTACCGTACGCAATCAGGGCGGGTGTGACCAGGATGGATGTACGGCGCATCCCGGGTGGTCCGGACACGGAGTCTGTCCGGTTGATCCGCTGTGCGCTGCCTGGCGCGACGCTACGGTGACCGTCATGAGTGCTGAGGGCATCAGCCCCGACGACCAGTGGCCCCTGCCGCCCGCCTGGATGTTCGACTGCTCCGAATGCGTCCGCGTCTACCGGGACATGAAACGCGTCGAAGAGGCGGTCGCCGAGCGCTGGCGGACCAGAGACCGCAGTGAGAGCGCGGTGGACTGGGACCCGATGGACAGCGTCCTGAGCGCCCAGATCCGCCTCTCCCGCCACCTGGCCGACGCCCACCGGGACCTGCTCCCCGACTGGACGCCCGGGTGCGACCGCTGCGCCGACCACCAGAAGATCCTCTCCGGGAACCGCTGCACGGGATCGGAGGTGGCCGCCGCCGAGCACCGGGCCTCCCACCTCTACGCCCCGCCGCGCCGCACCAGGATCTTCTGACCGGCGGGCGAAAGCCTCCCCGGGAGGGGTCCCGAGACCGGCGGGTTAGAAATGCCGGGCTGGAATCCCCCTCGTAAACAGGAGGTCCGACTGATGAGTACGGGTATGCGCCGGCGAGCCGCGACGACTGCCGCGACGCTGACCATGGCGGGCGCGCTGGGCTTCGGCCTGATGTCCCCGGCGGCGTCCGCCGCGAGCCACGGGCCCTGCTACGACGGGCGGTGCAAGATCACCGTGTCGGCGCCCAAGACCATCAAGGTCGACAGCCGCACGTTCGGGTTCGGCCAGCTGAAGATCACGAGCATCAGCTCCCGGTCCGTACGGATGTCGGCGACCTCGGGCGGCGTGTACCTGAGCGGCAGCACGAGCCCGGGCGGCACCGTGAAGTTCAACAACCTCAAGATCTGGGTGAAGTCGATCTCCGGCCGCAAGGCCGATCTCCAGCTGTTCCCCACCCGCCGCTGAGCCTGTGGCCCCGGACCCCGGCGCGTTCGCTGCGCGCCGGGGTCCGCGTGTGAACAGGGGTGTCACCGCGGCCCCCGGGCACGCCCGCCGGGCAGCGGCCCCGCGCCGCACGCGGGGCCGGTCCCGCGTGGCGAACGCTGAGTGAGCCCTCGGACAGCGCATTGCATAATCGTTTCTTCTTAAGCTGTCCGGGCGACGAGGCGCCTCATTCGCGGGTCCGGGGGGTACGGCGAAGAGGCCCGAAGCAATCACTCGCCAGAGGAGCTGACCCCATGGTCGACATGGAAGTCGAGGATGTGATCGAGCCGGTGTCGGTGCTCGAAATCCTCAGCACGGATGCCCTTCGCCTGCATTCCACGTATTATCATATTCGCGGTGTTCAGGGGGTGTTCTCCCGCAATCTGAGCGCCCCTCTCACGGACCGCACCACCCAAGTGTACGCATCCATCGCGGAAATCGACAACCAGGACAACCCCCACCTCGGGGACGCGGTCATGACGGTGCACGACGTGGTACCCCTGGACGGTCAACGGGTGATCGTCCGCGGCGAGGTCTCCTGGCCCGCACCTCTGAATGTCAGAGTGAACATGTTCTTCGCCAACCAGGTCGAGTGAAGCGGCCGGAAAGACTGAAGCGCGTTCGCGGAAGGCTCTGAGCAGGCAGGCCGAGCCGTGTCCGCTCAGCGAACGACGACGGAATCAGTCCCAGTTGTTCTCCACGCCGAAACGCGCCATCCAGGCGTCGAACGCTTCCCCCAGTTCCGCGGTGGTCGCCTCGACCACCGCGTTCGGATCGGACGCCGGGGCCAGACCGAACCGGGCTTCCAGCCAGGCTACGTACTCCCCGTGACGTTGGCTGGGCCCGGCGTCCTCGTCCCAGCGGACGAAATCGAGACCGCCCGGATAGACCCAGAGATCCATATCGCAGGCGAGAAGCTGGAACAGCTCGCGGAGACTGCGAGCGACGAGGCTGATACCGCCCTCGTCCCCGAACGCGACGATCGGAAGCGTGGACGGGTCCGGACGGTCGTCGATGCGCCAGAAGGCGATCCTGGAACCAGTGCTGTTCGCGGCGAAGGCGAGGAAGCCCCGGGCGAACTCGGGGTCTTCCGAGTACCCCTCGCCGACCTCGTCGTCGTCATCGGTGAGTTCGAAGCCCGAGGCGAAGAACTCCCGTGGGCCACTTCCGTCGAACTGCCGTAGCAGCTCCAGTTCAGGCACGGATTCGGGCGGCCACGTGGACGTCGGGCCAGCAGGGGAGATCCGATCAGTCAAGGGCTCTTCTCCGTGAAGACGACGGCGCTACGGGCAGCCGCTGCGAGCCAAGGAGTGTATCCCACCCCTGCGTTCGGCGAAGACCGGGGCGGTGCCGACCGGTCAGGCGGCGGTGCGGACCCCCGAGCGGGCCGCACCGCCGCCTGGCAACGGGCGACTGTCGCTCGCGACGCACCGCGCCCCGTGACAGGCAAAACGGTCATCAACCATTCCCTACGCTTCCTGCCTGGTCGTAGGACCGTCGGCACGCAGGTCCGGCCACGGCGTGGGCACGGTCTCTTCCAGACCTCGCCTACTCGTGGGCACAGTTCGCCCCGCGGCACAGCGGCCGCCCCGCGATCGAGTCGACGACGCGGCGGCGGAACTGCGCGCGGCAGGTCTCCCGCTGGACGCGCCGCTGTCCGCGGGCCGGGCGGTCACCCGCGACAGCGAGCGGACTCCCGTCCACGCGGACCCGGCGCACTCGGCGTGCCGAACGTGATCACCCCACCGCCTGGAACGCCGAGCACGGCAGCACCGAGGTGGTCCAGACCCGCTCCGATACCGTCCCCTGCCGCGACGGCACCGGCGGCCCGCCTGTCGCCCGTACGGGCCGTGCGCAGGCATCAGCCGTAAGCGACGTCCTACGGGCTCACGGGGACGGCCGTAGGGGCCAAGGTCTCGGTCTCGGCGGATTCCGGGTGCGCCAGGAAGTACAGCAGGTAGCACTCGGCGAGTGTCATCGCTTCCAACTCGCCGACGTCGACGCTCTCGGGCGCGGAGTGGATTCTGCACAACGGCTCTTCGCAGCCGAGCAGCAGCAGCGTCGCATCCTGGTTGACCTTCTGGAGTTCGGTGACCAGGGGGATCGCTCCGCCGACTCCGGTGAACACGGTCTGCTTGCCGGGATAGGCGTGCTCCATGGCCTTCTTGGCCACCGCGTACCCGGGCCTCGTGGTGTCCGCCTGGAAGCCCGCACCGACCGCGCCCGGCACCGGCTGAACGGTGACGCACGCATTCCACGGGTTGAGCGCGGGCCCCTCAAGGAACTGCTGAAGCCGGGCGATGGCGTCCTGCGGGGTCTCCAGGGGCGCGATGCGCACGCTGACCCGGGCGGTGGCCGTCGGCTGGAGCCGATTGATGGACTTCCCCGTCGGCGGAGGGCCGTCGAGACCCACCACGTTGACCGAAGGCCTGGTGTACAGCCGGCTGCCGAGCGTGTCCGTCCCGATGAGGCGTACTCCCGGTTTCACCCCGGCCTGCGTGCGGAATTCCTGTTCGTCGGGCTCGCGGCCCTGCCAGTGCTGCCGCACCAGGTCGGGTATCGCGACATCGCCCGCGTCGTCGTGCAACTGGGCCAGCATGCGTACGAGCGTCATGAAGGCGTCGGGCGGCGGACCGCCGAACACGCCGCTGTGCACGGGGGATTGCAGGGTGCTGACGGTGACGTCCGCCGCCACCACGCCGCGCAGGCTGGTGGTGAACGTCGGCTCGCCCAGTTTGTGGTTGCCGGTGTCCGCGATGACGAGGACGTCGGCCTTGAAGAGGTCCGGGTTCTTCCGGACGTACTCCTCAAGGGTGCCGCCCGACTCCTCCTCGCCCTCGATGACGATCTTCAGGTTGACGGGCGGCTTGCCGTCGAACGCCCGGAGGGCGCCGACGTGCATCATGACGCCGGACTTGTCGTCGGCCGCCCCCCGGCCGAACACCCGGGTCCGCCCGTCCGGCATCTTCTTCTTCTCCGGCTTGAAGGCATTCGCCCAGTCACCGGCAGGTACCACGTCGTAGTGGGCGTACAGCAGCACTGTGGGCCCCTTGGACGGTCCGCACGTGGCGTAGACCAGCGGGGCGTTCTTCTGCGCGTCGCCGATGTGCTTCTGTTCGACGTCGGTGATGCCGGTGCCTTTCAGCAGGCCTACGCACTTCTTGGCGGCGTCCTGCACCGGCTTGATATTCGACGGATCGTAGACCGACGGTATCTCGACGAGTTTCATGAGGTCGGCGACCAGGCCGTCGCCGAGCTCGTTGACCTTTCCCGCCAGATCGGTGTTCGCGTTCATTTTTCGTGACTCCAGCTTGTGTGTCTGCCAGTGAGGCTGAGACGGAAAACGAGGGCTGAGGTCCGGCTGCCGGACACCGGAACCCCCTCGGCCTCGCGCTGGACGCCTCCGCGTCGGAGAGACGGCCGCAGGAGTCGCCCGCGCCCTGAGTTGCTTCCCCGTGCCGCCTCCGCTCCCCTTACCCGCCTGTCTCTCCACCGTAGGAAGCCGGGAACGGCGATGCGCGCCGAGAAGGAATCCGCCGCCTGCTCCGTTCGGGTGACTGGGCGGGACCGCGACGGGCGGTGCGGCGACCGGGAGCGGCAGGGCGACCGGGGCAGCGGAGGAACAGCCCCGTGGGGGCAGGCGGGCGGCAGCGAAAGGTGACGCGGCACACCCGGAAGGAGAATTGGGGCACTGCGGGCTCAGCCCGGTGAACGGCCCTGTCCAGAGTGGCTCCGACGCCGTGATCACAACAGCCACACTGTGATCACTCCGCGACGAGATCATTACGGGGCGACGTCACCGGCCGACGTGACGCGTCGGCACCCGGAGGGGTGTCCGTGGATTCAGTCGGGTGCCTGTGGGGGACTCGAACGGCGTCCGGGCCATCAGAACCGGCAGGCAGACGGCTTGCCGCGAATTCACCGCGGAAGATCTGTCCCCCGGCCATTGGCACCCCTGCACTCGCTGTCTTGAGGGCTTGTCCCCGCGGCCTCGTAGGACCGTTTGCCGGAAATCAGCGACGAAATGATCGGACGGAATGATGGAAAATGCTACTGAATGCCTGCCGGCGGATGTGAAGTTGGCGGCGAGTCGAGAATTCCGGTGCACCCCTGCAAGCGAGGCGGAGAGGAAGCGGCTTGGTCTGTGGTTCAAGCGGTCCGACGCCCAGCCGACTGGCGCCTACGCCAAGGCCGGCGAAGCCTTCGAGATCAAGGTCATCGGCGGCCCGGCAGGGGCGACTCTGGAAGCTGTGGTCGGGACCTACGGGTACGGCGGGTTTATTCAGAAAGACACGGAGGAGCCGCGCACATACAAGCTCTCCCGGGGGCCCAATGAGATCCGGGACGCCGTCGGCGGTGTGGTCTGGATTCGTGCGGTGTCCGACGGTGAGTCGGCTGTGCAGGGCTCGACGAGCATAGAAATCACTGGTTCCGGTATCCAGCGGATTCCTGTCTACCGGCAGGGCGAGACGAGGCCCGCCGACTGGCCGCAGATGTTGGAAGACTCCGAGATGAAAGGCGAGCGGTCACCCGTCCAACTGGTCGGTGAGCACACAGTGCTCACCGTGTGGCGCGCCAGCGCGCTCGCCAAC
>NZ_JAVSCF010000170.1:0-14163 GCF_031932565.1 Streptomyces sp. B1866 | reverse complement strand
GCCGCGGGCCCTGCGGGCCGCGCCGCGCTGCACCGCCTCGCCGACGCGGGCGCGACCGTCGTGGCCTGCGACGCGGACGCCGCGCGGCTGGCCGAGGCCGTCGACGCCGCGCGGTACGCGCACGGCGGCGCGACCGTCACCGGCGAGACGGTCGACCTGCTGGACCTCGGCGCGGCCCGCGCCTGGGCCGGCCGGACCGAGGAGGAGTTCGGCCGGATCGACGGCCTGGTGCACCTGGTCGGCGGCTGGCGCGGCGGCAAGACCTTCCCCGACGCGCCGCTCGCCGACTGGGAGACCCTGCACGGCCTGCTGATCCGCACCGTCCAGCACACCTCGCTGGCCTTCCACGACGCGCTGTGCCGCTCCGGCAAGGGACGCTACGTGCTGGTCAGCGCGGCAGGCGCCAGCCGGCCCACCGCCGGGAACGCCGCCTACGCGGCCGCCAAGGCCGCCGCCGAGGCGTGGACCCTGGCGCTCGCGGACTCCTTCCGCAAGCTGGGGGGCGCGCAGGAGCCCGCGGCCGCGGCTGCCATCCTGGTCGTCAAGGCGCTGGTGCACGACGCGATGCGCGCTGAGCGCCCGCACGCGACGTTCGCGGGCTTCACGGACGTGGGGGACCTGGCCGAGGCCGTCGTCGGCGTCTGGGACCGGCCCGCCCGGGAAGTGAACGGAACCCGCCTGTGGCTGACCCCGAAGCCCTGACCGCTCCCACGCCGACCGCCGCGCCGGCGGCGGCCGCCTCCCGTACGGACACCGCCCCGCGGACCGCGCCCCCCGTACGGACCGACGCCCGCATACGGACCGACGTCCCCGTGGAGTCCGACGTACGGACCGACGCCCGCCGCCGCCACGACCCCGGGGTCCGCGGCTTCGCCAGCGACAACTACGCCGGCGCCCACCCGGAGGTGCTGGCCGCCCTGGCCCTGGCCAACGGCGGCCACCAGGCGGCGTACGGCGGCGACGACTACACCGCCCACCTGCGCAGCGTGATCCGCAGCCACTTCGGCCCGGACGCGCAGGTCTTCCCCGTCTTCAACGGCACCGGCGCCAACGTCGTGGCCCTCCAGGCGCTGACCGACCGCTGGGGCGCGGTGATCGCCGCCGAGAGCGCGCACATCCACGTGGACGAGTGCGGCGCGCCGGAGCGGGTCGGCGGCCTGAAGCTGCTGACCGTGCCCACCGAGGACGGCAAGCTCACGCCCGAGCTGGTGGACCGGCAGGCGTACGGCTGGGACGACGAGCACCGCGCCATGCCGCAGGTCGTCTCGATCAGCCAGAGCACCGAGCTGGGCACGGTCTACACGCCCGAGGAGATCCGCGCCCTGTGCGCGCACGCCCACGCGCGCGGCATGACCGTGCACCTCGACGGGTCCCGGCTGGCGAACGCGGCGGCGGCCCTGGACGTGCCGATGCGGGCGTTCACCAACGTGCCGGGCGTGGACGTGCTGTCCCTGGGCGGCACCAAGAACGGCATGCTGTTCGGTGAGGCCGTCGTCGTCCTGAACCCCGAGGCGGCGCGCGGGATGCCGCACCTGCGCAAGCTGTCCATGCAGCTGGCCTCCAAGATGCGCTTCGTCTCGGTCCAGTTCGAGGCCCTGCTCGCCCGCGACCTGTGGCTGCGCAACGCCCGTCACGCCAACGCGATGGCCCGGCGGCTCGCCGACGGGGCCGCGGCGGTGGCGGGCGTGACGGTCCTCCACCCGGTCCAGGCCAACGCCGTCTTCGCCCGGCTGCCGCGCACGGTGAGCGAGCGGCTGCGGCGGCGGTACCCGTTCTACTACTGGGACGAGGCGGCGGGCGACGTCCGCTGGATGTGCTCCTTCGACACCACCGAGGAGGACGTCGACGGCTTCCTGGCCGCGCTCCGGGAGGAGACGGACCGGACCTGATATCGCATACCTATGCATTGATTCGTAAATGCATTGCGGGGCGGGGGGTGTCCGGCTAGGCTCCCGCGGCATGATCGAGCTGCGCCAGGACACCCCTGACCTCTCCGCCTACCTGCGCGATGACGACGTGGTCGACCACCGGCACCCGGTCGTGCGGGACACCGCCGCGCGGCTGCGGGCGCGAACCGGCGACGCATACTCATACGCAGAGGCGGCCTTCGAGTTCGTCCGCGACACCATCCCCCACTCGGCGGACAGCGGTGACGAGCGCGTGAGCTGCCGGGCCTCGGTGGTGCTCGCCACCCGCAACGGGATCTGCTTCGCCAAGAGCCACGCGCTGGTCGCGCTACTGCGCGCCGAGGGCATCCCCGCCGGATTCTGCTACCAGAAGCTCGACACCCTGCACGGCCTGATCGCGCTCCGCCTGCCCGGGCACGGCCGGTGGGCGCGGCAGGACCCACGGGGCAACAAGCCCGGGGTCGACGCGCGGTTCCGGCTCGACCGGGAGCAGCTGGCGTGGCAGGTCCGGCCGGAGTTCAATGAGATTGACTATCCGGTTGTGTATACTGAACCGCATCCGGTCGTGCTGACCTGCCTGCGCGAGGCCGTCGACCGGTCCCACCTGTGGCAGACGCTCCCCACCGAACTCCCGAGGCACTGATCGCCCATGGTCCTGACCCTGACCGTCTCCCCGGACGTGGCCGCCCTGGCGCCCGGCTTCCGCTATGTCACCGTCGAGGCCCGCGGCCTCGTCAACGGGCCCAGTGACGCGGCGAGTTCCGCCCTGCTGGAGGCGGCCACGCGCCGCCTGGCCGAGCGCCTGGACGGCCGCGCGCCGCAGGACGACCCGCACGTGGCGGCCTGGCGCGTCGCCTACACCGCCTTCGGCGCCAAGCCGTCGCGCACCCGCAACTCCGCCGAGGCGCTGGCCCGGCGGGCCCTCGCCGACGGCGGGCTGCCCCGCGTCAACCGCCTGGTGGACCTCTACAACGCCGTCAGCACCGCCCACCTGATCCCCGTCGGCGGCGAGGACCCGGGCCGCATCCGCGGCGGGATGCGGCTGGTACGGGCCGCGGGCGACGAGCCGTTCGCCACCACGGCCGGCGGCGCGCCGGCCGTGGAGCATCCGGAGCCGGGGGAGGTGGTCTGGCGCGACGACGAGGGCGTCACCTGCCGCCGCTGGAACTGGCGGCAGGGCACCCGCACCCGGCTGACCGACGCCTCGGTCAGCGCCCTGTTCCTGCTGGAGGGCCTGCCGCCGCTGGGCCCGGCCGGCCTGTCGGCCGCCGCCACGGAACTCGCCGAGTCCCTGGAGAAGGCCTGCCCGGGCGCCCGGGTCGCGATCGGCCCGACGGTCACCGGCTGACGAGCCGAGGGCGCCTCGCGCCGCGGCCCCGCCGCCTCGCGTCAGCCGGCCGCACGGCGCAGCGCGAGGTGCATCTCGCACCCCAGGCAGTAGCCGAAGGCCGCGTTGAGGAAGGCGGCGGCCAGGGCCAGGCCGGTGGCCGCCACCCCGAGCCACTGCGGCCCCGCGGCGTAGCCCACCAGGCCCACGGCGGCGAAGGCCAGCCCGACGGCCTGCGCGAAGCGCGGCGGGCGGACGTCCTCGAACTCCCGCGCCGGGCCCAGCCGCGGCCGCACCGCCACCCGGAACAGCCATCCGTAGGGCGACCACCGCGGGTCCGCGGCGCCCGCGGCGAACACCGCCGCCTGCGCCGCCAGCGGCCAGGGGTTCCCGGTGACCAGCACGGCCGCCAGCACCGCACTGGTCAGGGCCGCCGCGAACCGCGGGCCGCGCACGTCGACGAGGTCGCGGCCGGGGGCTGTGGTGACATGGTCTGCGCTCACGCCCACAGCATCGCGCAGCGCGGCCGCGTACGGGACCCGGGAATCTTTGCGGTCCTGTGAACGCTGCACTGGGGCGATGACGGTGACAGGACTGGCGGTGTGCGCGGCGGTGCTCGCGGCGGCGAGCGCCTTCGGGGTGCTGCGCGGGCGCCGCGACGGGCGGATCAGGGAGGTGCGCGTGCGCCGGGGGAGCGGACCGGACCGTACGGAGTCCGAGGCGGCCGGGCACCGCCGTACAGGGCGGGCGGACGGCGCGGCCGAGGCGTCCGAGGCCGCCGGGGCGGACCGGCTGACCGCCGCCGACCTCGGCGCGGCGCTCGGCGAGCGCGCCACGCTCGTACAGTTCTCCACCGCCTTCTGCCAGCCCTGCCGGGCCACCCGGCGCACCCTCGCCGACGTCGCGGGCATGGTCCCCGGCGTGGCGCACGTCGAGATCGACGCCGAGGCGCACCTGGACCTGGTCCGCGCCCTGGGGATCTGGCGCACCCCCACCGTGCTGGTCCTCGACGCGTCCGGCCGGATCGTGCGCCGCGCGTCCGGCCAGCCGCGCCGGGCGGACGTCATCGCGGCCCTGGGCGAGGCGGTGTGAGCGCGGCGGAGGGGCTGGTTCCGGGGCGTCCGGCCGGTCCCGCGGATCCGGAGCCGTATTCCGGATCACACTTGACCATGCGCGGCCGGGGTCGTCACTGTGGCGTCATGCGGCCTGGCTTCCTGCTCTACGGACGCGCGCACGTGGACCTGCTGCGGACCGCCAGCGCGCGCTGTCCGCGCCCGTGACGCGCCCCGGCGTCACCACCAGCGATTCGCAAGGGGCTTGACGGCTCGTACTCCACAGCAGAAGGACACGTCCATGACGGCAACGCCCGACCTCGACAGGACCCGGCCCGCCGCCCCCGAACTCCTCCGCTCCGTCTTCCGCCACCACGCCGCCGGCGTCGCCGTGATCACCGCGCACGGCGAGCGGCCCGTCGGCTTCACCGCCACCTCCCTGTCCTCCGTCGCCGCCGAGCCGCCGCTGCTCTCCTTCGGCATCGGCACCGGCTCCTCCAGCTGGCCGGTGCTGCGCGAGGCCGGGCACGTGGGCGTGCACATCCTGGCCGAGCACCAGCGGGAGCTGGCCGCGACCTTCGCGCGCAGCGGCGCCGACCGCTTCGGGGCGCCCACCCGGTGGCGGCCGGGGCCCGAGGGTGTGCCGCTCCTGGAGGGCGTGCTGGCCTGGGTGGTGTGCGAGGTCGTCGCCCGCATACCGGCCGGCGACCACCGGGTCGTGCTGGCCCGGGTGCTGCACGGCGACCCGTCGGGAGCGGGCCGTCCCCTCCTCTACCACCAGGGCCGTTTCAACGCGCTGCGCGACTGACGACCGCCGTGTGGGCGCCGTCCGGGCGTCGTAGGAGAGCGTCGTTCACTTCTCGTTGGCTAGGTCACAGTCCGTGGTCTTGCCTCACGGGAACGCTCTTGTTTTACTGATGAGTAATATAAGAGCTCGGTGCATGGGCGGCCCCGACCGGAACCGCCCGGGACCCGCCCCGGCGCCTATGCTGCCAGCAGTACGGCGCTGAAACAGACGATGCAGTAGGAGAGCCGGCGTGAGCCTGAGGATCGTTGTCACTGTGAAGTACGTGCCCGACGCCACCGGCGACCGGCACTTCGCCGAGGACCTGACCGTCGACCGCGACGACGTGGACGGTCTGCTCTCCGAGCTCGACGAGTACGCGGTCGAGCAGGCCCTGCAGATCGCCGAGGCGGCGGACGACGCCGAGATCACCGTGCTGACCGTGGGCCCCGAGGACGCCAAGGACGCCCTGCGCAAGGCGCTGTCCATGGGCGCCGACAAGGCCGTCCACGTCGAGGACGACGACCTGCACGGCACCGACGCGCTGGGCACCTCGCTGGTCCTGGCCAAGGCCATCGAGCACGTCGGCTACGACCTGGTCGTCTCCGGCATGGCCTCCACCGACGGCACCATGGGCGTGGTTCCGGCGCTGCTGGCCGAGCGGCTCGGCGTCCCGCAGGTCACCCTGCTGTCCGAGGTCTCCGTCGAGGACGGCGTGGTCAGGGGCCGCCGCGACAGCGACTCCGCGAGCGAGCAGCTGGAGGCGTCGCTGCCCGCGGTGGTCTCGGTGACCGACCAGTCCGGCGAGGCCCGCTACCCGTCCTTCAAGGGCATCATGGCGGCCAAGAAGAAGCCGGTGGAGTCCCTGGACCTGTCCGACCTGGGCATCGACGCGGGCGAGGTCGGCCTGGACGGCGCCTGGACCAAGGTCGACGAGGCCGCGCAGCGGCCGGCCCGCACGGCGGGCACGATCGTCAAGGACGAGGGCGAGGGCGGCAAGCAGCTCGCCGAGTTCCTGGCGGGCCAGAAGTTCATCTGAGCCCGACGGGCCCCGGGACGGCACGCCGCCCCGGGAGCGCCCGGCGGCCCTCCCGGGCCGCAGCTCAGCCGAACGCCGAGTGCCACCGCCGAGCCGCACGAACCGCCCGCCGCTTTCACGCTCAAGCAGGAGAACGATCCCCATGGCTGAAGTCCTCGTCTACGTCGACCACGTGGACGGCGCCGTCCGCAAGCCCACCCTCGAACTGCTGACCCTCGCCCGCCGCATCGGCGAGCCGGTCGCCCTCCACCTCGGCGCCGGCGTGGACGCCGCCGCCCCGGTGCTCGCCGAGTACGGCGCGGTGCGCGTGCTGGCCGCCGACGCGCCCGAGTTCGCCGACTACCTCGTCGTACCGAAGGTGGACGCGCTGAAGGCCGCCTACGACGCGGTCTCGCCCGCCGCCGTGCTGGTGCCGTCCTCCGCGGAGGGCAAGGAGATCGCTGCCCGCCTCGCGGTGCGCATCGGCTCCGGCATCATCACCGACGCCGTGGACCTGGAGGCCGGCGCCGACGGCCCGGTGGCCACGCAGTCGGTGTTCGCCGCCTCCTTCACCACCAAGTCCCGCGTCACCAAGGGCGCCCCGGTCATCACCGTCAAGCCGAACTCGGCCGCCCCGGAGGCCGCGCCCGCGGCCGGGACCGTCGAGCAGCTGAGCGTCGCCTTCAGCGACCAGGCCACCGGCACCAAGGTCGTCTCCCGCACCCAGCGCGAGTCCAGCGGCCGCCCGGAGCTGACCGAGGCCGCGATCGTGGTCTCCGGCGGCCGCGGCGTGGGCGGGGCGGAGAACTTCCCGCTCATCGAGGCCCTGGCCGACTCCCTCGGCGCGGCCGTCGGCGCCTCCCGCGCCGCCGTGGACGCCGGCTGGTACCCGCACACCAACCAGGTCGGCCAGACCGGCAAGCAGGTCTCGCCGCAGCTGTACATCGCCAACGGCATCTCCGGCGCCATCCAGCACCGGGCCGGCATGCAGACCTCGAAGACCATCGTGGCCGTCAACAAGGACGCCGAGGCCCCGATCTTCGACCTGGTCGACTACGGCGTGGTCGGCGACCTGTTCGAGGTCGTCCCGCAGCTCACCGAGGAGATCAAGGCCCGCAAGGGCTGACCTCCCGCAGCAACCCGTGAGGCCCCCGCGCGCGCCGCGCCCGGGGGCCTCACGGCTGCGCGGCCGAGCGCCGTGTATGCCGGATGGCAGACAGCGGATTCCACGAACCGGAAAGGCGGCCGGGATGGGCGGAGACGGGGCGGCGCCCACGAGCCTGCCCGGGGCCGTACGCGACGCGATCGGCGCCTCCCTCGCCGGCGTGGACGCCGAGTTGGCGCGCCGCTACCCCGGCGACCCCGGCACCCGCCAGCCCGTGCACACCGTGTACGTCCCCGCCGACCGCGTCGCACCCGGCACCCCGCGCGCCTGGGGCGAACAGGCGCTCGCCGCCCTCGACGCGCACGCCCCCGACCCGGCGGCCCTCGCGGACGTCCTCGGCATCCCCGGCGACCTGGCAGGGCCGGTGTACGCCCGGGTGCGCGCCAAGCTCGTCCGCGAGCCCGTGGAGGACCTGCGCATCGACTTCGAGGACGGCTACGGCCCGCGCCCCGACGCCGAGGAGGACGCGGCCGCCGCCCGCGCCGCCGCCCTCGTCGCCGACGGCACCTGCCCGGCGTACGTGGGCATCCGGATCAAGTGCCTGGAGGCGGCCGTCCGCGACCGCGGCATCCGCACCCTCGACGTCTTCCTCACCGGCCTGATGGACGCCGGCGGCCTGCCCGGCGGCCTGGTCGTGACGCTCCCCAAGGTCACCTACGCCGAGCAGGTCACCGCCATGGCCCGGCTGTGCGAGGCGTTCGAGAAGGCCCGCGGCCTGGCGCCGGGCCGCATCCGCTTCGAGATCCAGATCGAGACCCCCCAGGCCGTCCTCGGCCCCGACGGCCGCGCCACCGTCGCCCGCATGATCGACGCGGGCGAGGGCCGGGTCACCGGCCTGCACTACGGCACCTTCGACTACAGCGCCGCCTGCGGCGTCAGCGCCGCCCACCAGGCCCCGGACCACCCCGCCGCCGACCACGCCAAGGCCGTCATGCAGGCCGCGGCGGCGGGCACCGGCGTCCGCCTGTCCGACGGCTCCACCAACGTCCTGCCCGTCGGCCCCGCAGGCCAGGTCCACGCCGCCTGGCGCCTGCACTACGGCCTGGTCCGCCGCTCGCTGGCCCGCGCCTACTACCAGGGCTGGGACATGCACCCCGCCCACCTGCCCACCCGCTACGCCGCCGTCTACGCCTTCTACCGCGAGACCCTGCCCGAGACGGCCGCCCGCCTCGCCGCGTACGTCACCCGCACCACGGGCGCCGTCCTGGACGAACCCGCCACGGCCCGGGCCCTCAGCGGCCACCTGCTGCGCGGCCTGGACTGCGGCGCGCTCGACGCGGCGGAGGTCGAACACCTGACGGGGCTGCCGCGCGCGCGGCTGGCGGCGCTGGCGGGACGCGACTGACGGCCCGGCTTCAGGTCAGCGCCCGCGCGACGCGGTCGCGCAGCGTGTCGTCCGCGATGGTGTCGGCGTCGCGCCACGCGGCGGCCGTAACCTCCTCGGTCTGGAGGTCGCCGATGTCGGCGCGGGTCCGGAAGAGGAACCGGAAGTCGATGTGCTGGTGCTCCGGCTCGTCCTTGCTGTCATTGGCCGGAATGGGGTGCACGTCGATCTGCACGGGATGCGGTGAGACGGGGAAGACGGCTGCTCCGGGGATGCCGGTCTCCTCGGTCAGCTCGCGGCGCGCCGCGTCGATGAGCCGGGTGTCGTCCGGTTCGAGGTGGCCGCCGGGCAGCAGCCACCGGCCCAGAGCCAGGTGCCGGATGTACAGCACGCGCCCGGCGGGATCGGCGAGGACCGCCCCGGCCGTGGCATGCCCCCGGAACTCCTTGCGCGAGGAGAGGTCGGCTCCGGCGTCGAGCAGGTCCAGCAGAGGGGCGAGCCGCCGCTTGTCCTCCGGATGGGCGTCGAGGTAGTGGTCGACCGTCTCACGGATGTGGTCGGGTGAGATGGGCACGCGCTTCTCCTAGCGGTTGAAGTAGTCGAGCCACATGGCCGCGATGGCGGTCCGGTCGCTCGGGCTGACCTCATGCATACCGGGTTCGAGGCCGCCGCGTGCGAGGGCGGCGGCAGCGGCGAGGATTTCGGCCTGTACGAGGAGGATGAACGGCCCCACGCTCGCCCCGTGCAGGAAGTTGACGGCGTTGCCGCCGTTGAGGAGGTAGAAGTAGTGCCCGGTCGTCAGGTATCGGGTGACGTGCTCGCCGATGGACGCGCGTTCGTACACGTCCGGGAGACCGTCGAGTTCGAGTTCGTCCTCGCTGCTGGTGACCGTGGCGACGTAGGCACCGTTGCGCAGCCGTTGGAAGTCCTCGCCGCGCAGGGAGAGGGAACCCGTCGCACACAGGACGAGCCCGGCGTCTTCGAGCCCGCTCACGTGATCGCGCGCCACCGCGAAGCCCTGCGATAAGGCCTGCGTGCGGCGCACCGGATCGATGTCGTACACGGTGACGCGAACACCCTTGGCGTGCAGGAGCCGGGCGATGGAACTTCCCAGCTTTCCGAAGCCGATGACGAGCGCCGTGCGGCCGTGCAGGATGTCGCCCCGGGCGCGCATCAGTGCCTCCGTCGAGAACACGACCGACTGCCCGACGAGGAAGTCCTCGGGGTCCTTCAACGGCGACCGCGCCACGGAGATGACCGGGCAGGGCAGGTGGCGGAAGTTGGCGTAGCGGCGGTGTCCGTTCTCGGTGTCCTCGACAACGCCCAGCAGACGGCCTGACAGACGGTCGCACAGGGCGTCGAGCGAAGGAGCGAAGTACCCGCCCACGTCGAGAAGGACGATCGGCTGTCCGGGCGCGCGGGCCTCGACGTACCGCACGGCTCGCTCAGGTTCGGCGAACATCTCCCGCGACAGCTTGTCGCACGCGTGCCTGTCGGCTTCCACCTGCCGCAGCGCCTCGGCGTGTACGGACTTCGGCTTGGGAAGCACGGCACGCAGGTCGGACACGCCCGCCACACCCCGCACGAACGCGGGGCGCTCCGGTAGGAGGTGAGTGATCAGGAAAGACGCCGGACGCTCGTCTGGGGCGAAGCGGGCGGCGATGCGTCCGAAGTAGGCGTCGAGACGGGCTCGCTCAAAAGCTTCCACGGTGGCTCACTCCTCATTCACGGGCCCCGCTTCTGTGGGGCTTAGGGTGGTTGAGCTGGTCACCACGGCCGCGCACCGTGGCGTGTGGCGATCACTGCCCCGAGGACTTGAACGCGAGCCAGACGGCTTTGCCCACGGGCTGCTTGTCGATGCCCCATCCGTCGGCCAGCTCGTTCACCAGCAGCAGCCCGCGCCCGTTCTCGCGGCAGTGATCGGTGGAGCAGGGCACTGGCAGCAACTCGCTGTCGTCGTGGACCTCGATGCGTACGAGATCCGCACGAGCTTCCAGACGTACGGCGAAGGTCCGGCTCGGGGGCGCGCCGTGGACTAGGGCGTTGGTCGCGATCTCCGAGACGCACAGGCTGACCTCTTCCAGCAGGTCTCCGTATCCCCAGCCAGTCAGGGCATCGGCGACGAAATCCCGGGCCGCCTTGACGGATGTGCTGTGGCAGGGGAAGACCTGTTGGCGCGTCAAGGACATACGGACCACCGCCTCGCGTACGGGCTGCCTGCCAACCGTCGACAACCGTACTGCCATTTGCGAAAGGTAGTAAAGTCGCCCGATGGGGTGGCCCGTCTCTGAGCCACTTACTGTGGAGAGCCGCAAGATCACACCTGTGTCACAGAAGCAGGAGGAGCCATGAAACACGGCGGGTGGGTCAGCACCTCGCTGTCGTACGTGTGCCTGACAGAGAAGGGGCAGCCGGACCCCTGGCAGGCAGAGGCCGCCGCCCAGGGCGGCGTCGGTACGCAGCGCATCGTCCAAGCCGGAGAAGTTCCCGTACCCGCCCTGGTGGCGGACCTCCTGGAGGTTGCCCGGGACTCCCCGGTGGTCGTCCGGCGGCGGATCATGTACCTGGACGACCGGCCTGTCGAGCTGACCGACACCTACTACCCCGCCCGAGTCGCCGCCGGTACGCCTCTGTGCGGCACCGCGAAGATCCGCGGGGGCGCGGTCGCGCTGCTCGCCGCGCTCGGCCACGTCGGCCGACGGGTACGCGAAGACGTGGAGGCGCGGATGCCGGACACGGCGGAACGCGCCGCGCTGCGGATGGACCCTGGCGAACCGGTGTTGACGCTGACCCGGGTCACGCTCGACGCGGAGGACCGGCCGATCCAGGCAGACTTGATGACCATGCCCGCTCATCGGCGGCGACTGCGGTACGAACTGACGATGGGGTGACGGTGCACGAGGAAGGCCAGGGAGAGCGCGATCCGCGTTCCCTTCACGAGCGGATCGCCGCCGATCTCCGAGACGAGATCATGTCGGGTGACCTCGCGCCCGGCGGCAGCCTGCCCTCCACCGCGCGGCTCAAGGAGCGGTTCACCGCGTCCAACGCGACCGTGCAGAAGGCGCTGCGCCTTCTGAAAGACGAGGGGCTGGTCGTCGGGCGGCCAGGGGCGGCCGTGTCGGTACGGGAGCACCGGCAGCGCACCGTCCGGCCCGCCGCATACCTGGCTCCGGCCGCGCCCGGGGAGCCGTATCCGTGGGTGGCCGAGGCGGCCCGGCACGGGCGGCGTGGTGCGAGCCGTCTGCTGGAGGTGGGCGAGGTCCGGCCGCCCGCCGACGTCGCCGAAGCCCTCCGCCTGCCCGGAGACGGTACGGCCCTGCTGCGCGCCCAGGTGCTGCTCCTGGGTGACGAACCCGTGGAACTGGTCACGTCCTACTACCCGCTGGACATCGCGCGGGGCACCGACATGATGGCGCGCCGCCGCATCCGGGGCGGCACGCCCGCGTTGCTGGCCTCCCTGGGATTCCCGCCCCGCCGCAGCGTGGACCGGGTCTCCGCGCGGGTGCCCACCCAGGAGCAGTACGCACTCCTGCGGCTGCCCGGCGATCTGCCGGTGCTGCGGACCCTGCGCGTCGTCTACAGCGACGACGACCGTCCCGTCGAGGCGACCGTCATGGCCAAGGCCGGTCATCTCTACGAGGTCGAGTACGAGATCGTGATGCCGCGGTGACAGCCGTGCGCGTCACCCCGGCGGCGGCAGCTCGCCCGAGCCGCGGGCGATGAGCCGGGTCGGCAGGACCACCCGGCGGGCCTCGCCGCCCGCGCCGTCGAGGCGGCGGAAGAGCAGGTCCGCCGCGGTGTGGCCGAGCAAGGCCGAGTCCTGCGCGACCACCGTCACGCCGGGCGACAGCAGGTCGGCCAGCTCGAAGTCGTCGAAGCCGACCAGGGCGACCGGGCCGGGGCGGCCGGCCAGGACGCGGACGGCCGTGACCGTCACCCGGTTGTTGCCCGCGAACAGGGCGGTGACCGCGGACGGGCCCGACAGCATGGCCTCGGCCGCCGCCCGCACCCGGGCCGGGTCGGTGGAGCCGAGCGACACCCACGCCGGGTCGACCGGCAGTCCGGCCGCGGCCATCGCCGCGTGGTAGCCGCGCAGCCGCTCGGTGGCGGTGTGGATGCGCGGCAGGTCGCCGACGAAGCCGATGCGGCGGTGGCCGTGCGCGATGAGGTGGGCGACCGCGTCCCGGGCGCCGCCGAAGTTGTCCGACAGCACGGTGTCGGCGTCGATGCGCCCGGCCGGGCGGTCCACGAAGACGATGGCGATGCCCGCGGTGATCTCCGGCGCCAGGTAGCGGTGGTCGTCCCCGGCGGGGATGACGACCAGGCCGTCGACCCGGCGCGCGCACAGGGCCAGCGCCAGCTCCTGCTCGCGCTCGGGGTCCTCGGCGCTCGACCCGTTGATCAGCAGGGCGCCGTGCGCGCGGGCGACCTCCTCGACGGCGCGGCTGAGGGGGCCGTAGAACGGGTCGGCCAGGTCCTCCAGGACGAGTCCGATGCTCGCCGTACGGCCCTTGCGCAGGATGCGGGCGCTGTCGTTGCGGCGGAAGCCGAGGGCGGTGATGGCCTCGCGCACGCGCCGCTCGGTGTCCGGCGTGACACCCGGTTCGCCGTTGACGACGCGGGAGACCGTCTTCAGGCCGACGCCCGCGCGGGCCGCCACGTCCTTCATGGTGGGACGGGTGCCGTAGCGCACCGGTGCGGCGCCGGCGGTCGCTCCTGGGATGTCGGTCACGGTGCGCTCGTCCCCTCGCTGGTGGTCGTCCTCATAAGACGTCTTCGTAGGAGCCGATGAGATGTCTGAGGGAAGGGATGATGAGCATAGCTGCTGGATAACGTTGTCACGCCCGGGGAAGACTGGTCGCGACACGCCCGTGATACCAGGCCCGCAGGCCGGCAGGAGAGTCGACGCCCATGCCCCGTGACCTCGTCGCCGCACTGGACATCGGTGGTACCAAGATCGCGGGTGCGCTGGTGGACGGCGGCGGGAAGCTGGTGGCGCGGGCGCGGCGGGCCACGCCCGCGCGGGAGGCCGGGGCGACCGTGATGCGCGAGGTCGCGGCGGTGCTCGACGCGCTCACCCGCACGCCCCACTGGTCGCGGGTGGCCGCCGTGGGCATCGGCAGCGCCGGTCCCGTCGACGCCTCGACCGGCACCGTGAGCCCGGTCAACATCCCCGGCTGGCGCGACTTCCCCCTGGTCGCGGGCGTACGGGCGGGCCTGGCCGCGGCGGCGGGGCGGCTGCCGGCCGGCGGCGGGCGGCGGGCCGGGGAGCTGCCGGTCGTCCTGGTCGGCGACGGCGTGGCCATCGCCGCGGCCGAGCACTGGCAGGGCGCGGCCCGCGGGCACGCCGACGCGCTGTGCATGGTGGTGTCGACCGGCGTGGGCGGCGGCCTGATCCTGGGCGGTCGGCTCCACCCGGGGCCCACCGGCAACGCCGGGCACATCGGCCATATCAGCGTGGAGCTGGACGGCGAGCCGTGCCCGTGCGGCTCGCGCGGCTGCGTGGAGCGCCTCGCCAGCGGTCCCGCCATCGCCCGCCGCGCGGCCGCCGCCGGCTGGCGGCCCGGACCGGACGGCGACGCGGGC
>NZ_JAVSCF010000169.1:0-14171 GCF_031932565.1 Streptomyces sp. B1866 | reverse complement strand
GGTCCGGCAGCGTCGGCGCCGTCCCCGCTCGGGCCGGTCGCCTGCCGCCGCGCGCCCGTCCCGCCGCCCGCCGCCACCGCGCCGCGCCCGACCGGACAGCCCCGCCGCGCCCCCTCGCATCAGCAGCCCGCAGCCCGCCGCCACCCGCGCCGAGGCGGGACGGAAGCCCCGCCGCGCCCGGTCCGACGGGTCCTGAAGAGGCCTGAGGAGCCCGCACGCCGACCGTGCGCCGGGCCCGCCCGTACCACCCGACGGGCTACCGGGACCCGCGCCCAGACCCCCGCCCGGCACCCGTCCCGCGCGAAACGTGATCGTCTTCGTTGAGTAACGGCGGTGGTATTGCCACAGTGGGGGAGGCGCCTTACGTTCTTCCCCCATAGGCGGATTCTACGTGCGTAGACGGGGGCGGGCCGGGCCAGTCGGGGGCTGACGCCCGGGGCGTTCCCGTCGTGCCGCTGTGAAGGAGCTGTTCATGGCCAAGGTCGTACGTGCCGCACTCGTCCAGTGCTCCTGGACCGGCGACACCGAGTCGATGATCGCGAAGCACGAGGAGTACGCCCGGCAGGCGGCCGCACAGGGCGCTCGGGTGATCGGCTTTCAGGAGGTCTTCAACGCGCCGTACTTCTGCCAGGTCCAGGAGCCCGAGCACTACCGCTGGGCCGAGCCGGTCCCGGACGGCCCGACCGTCCGGCGCATGCGGGACCTGGCCCGGGAGACGGGCATGGTGATCGTCGTGCCCGTCTTCGAGACCGAGGGCTCCGGCTTCTACTACAACACCGCCGCCGTGATCGACGCCGACGGCACCGTCCTGGGCAAGTACCGCAAGCACCACATCCCGCAGGTCGCCGGCTTCTGGGAGAAGTACTACTTCAAACCCGGAAACCTCGGATGGCCGGTTTTCGACACGGCCGTCGGCAAGGTCGGCGTGTACATCTGCTACGACCGGCACTTCCCGGAGGGCTGGCGTGAGCTGGGCCTGGCCGGCGCGCAGCTCGTCTACAACCCCTCGGCCACCTCCCGCGGCCTGTCCGCCTACCTCTGGCAGCTCGAACAGCCCGCGGCCGCCGTCGCCAACGAGTACTTCGTCGCCGCCATCAACCGCGTCGGCACCGAGCCCTACGGCACCAACGACTTCTACGGCACCAGCTACTTCGTCGACCCGCGCGGGCAGTTCGTCGGCGACGTGGCCAGCGACAAGGAGGAGGAGCTGGTCGTCCGGGACCTGGACTTCGAGCTGATCGACGAGGTGCGCCGGCAGTGGGCCTTCTACCGGGACCGCCGCCCGGACGCCTACCAGGGGCTGGTGCGCCCGTGAGCCGGGACCCGGCCGTACCGGCCGGCCCAGGCGGCGCGGCCGGTCTGCACGCGCGGCACCGGGCCGTGCTCCCCGGCTGGCTCACCCTCTACTACGAGCGGCCGATCGAGCTGACCCACGGCGAGGGCCGGCACGTGTGGGACGCCGACGGCAACCGCTACCTCGACTTCTTCGGCGGCATCCTCACCACCATGACCGCCCACGCCCTGCCCGAGGTCGCCAAGGCCGTCGCCGAGCAGGCCGGGCGCATCCTGCACAGCTCCACGCTCTACCTGAACCGGACCATGGTGGAGCTGGCCGAGCGGATCGCCGAGCTGTCCGGCATCCCCGACGCGCGCGTGTTCTTCACCACCTCCGGCACCGAGGCCAACGACGCGGCGCTGCTGCTGGCCACCACCTACCGCCGCTCCAACCAGGTGCTGGCGATGCGCAACAGCTACCACGGCCGGTCCTTCGCCACCGTGGCCGTGACCGGAAACCGCGGCTGGTCGCCCACCAGCCTGTCGCCGCTCCAGACGCTGTACGTGCACGGCGGGGTGCGCGCCCGCGGCCCGTACGCGCACCTGTCCGACGCCGCGTTCATCGACGCGTGCGTGGCCGACCTGCACGACGTGCTCGGCCAGGCGCACGGCACGGTGGCCGCGCTGATCGCCGAGCCGGTGCAGGGCGTGGGCGGCTTCACCTCGCCGCCTGACGGCCTGTTCGCCGCGTTCCGCGAGGTGCTGGACCGGCACGGCATCCTGTGGATCAGCGACGAGGTGCAGACCGGTTGGGGGCGGACCGGCGACCACTTCTGGGGCTGGCAGGCCCACGCGGCCGGCGGCCCGCCCGACGTGCTCACCTTCGCCAAGGGCATCGGCAACGGCATGTCGGTCGGCGGCGTCGTCGCCCGCGCCGAGGTGATGAACTGCCTCGCCGTCAACTCCATCTCCACCTTCGGCGGCAGCCCGGTCACCATGGCCGCCGCCCTGGCCAACCTCACCCACCTGCTCGACCACGACCTCCAGGGCAACGCCCGGCGGGTCGGCGGGCCGCTGATCGAGCGGCTGCGCGCCGCCTGCGCCGGGCTGCCCGCCGTCCGCGAGGTGCGCGGCCGGGGGCTGATGGTCGGCATCGAGCTGGCCGAGCCCGGAACCGGCCGGCCGTCGCCCGAGACGGCCGCCGCCGTCCTGGAGGAGGCCCGCGCGCGCGGCCTGCTCGTCGGCAAGGGCGGCGGGCACGACAGCAGCGTGCTGCGCGTCGCCCCGCCGCTCAGCCTCACCGCCGCCGAGGCCGAGGAGGGCGCGGACATCCTGGCCGCGGCCCTGCGCGCGGCGACCGCCCCCCGGGCCGCCCCCGCCCCCGGCGAGAGCCCGCCCGCTGCCCCCGCGCCCGGCGAGAGCCCGCCCGACGCCCCCGCGCCCGGAAGGAGCGCCCCCTGATGCCCCGTACGCCCCGCACCGCCATCCGCGGCGGCCTGCTCGTCACCGCCACCGACGAGACGCCCGCCGACGTGCTCATCGAGGACGGCCGGGTGGCCGCCCTGGCCGCGCCCGGCAGCGCGTACGCCGCGGGCTGGACCGCCGAGCGCACCATTGACGCCACCGGCCGCTACGTCGTCCCGGGCGGCGTGGACGGGCACACCCACATGGAGCTGCCGTTCGGCGGCACGTA
This sequence comes from Streptomyces sp. B1866, assembly GCF_031932565.1. Taxonomy (NCBI): domain Bacteria; kingdom Bacillati; phylum Actinomycetota; class Actinomycetes; order Kitasatosporales; family Streptomycetaceae; genus Streptomyces; species Streptomyces sp. B1866. The sequence goes on along the minus strand of NZ_JAVSCF010000169.1, from coordinate 11,203 downwards.
CGCCTCGGACACCTTCGAGACCGGCACCCGCGCCGCCGCCTGGGGCGGCACCACCACCATCGTCGACTTCGCCGTGCAGACCAGGGGGCGCACCCTGCGCGAGGGCCTGGACGCCTGGCACGCCAAGGCGGACGGCAGGTGCGCGATCGACTACGCCTTCCACATGATCCTCTCCGACGTGCACGAGGGCACCCTGAAGGAGATGGACCTGCTGGTGTCCGAGGGCGTCACGTCTTTCAAGCTGTTCATGGCCTACCCGGGCGTGTTCTACAGCGACGACGGGCAGATCCTGCGCGCCATGCAGCGCGCCGCCGGCAACGCCGGGCTGATCATGATGCACGCCGAGAACGGCATCGCCATCGACGTGCTGGTCGAGCAGGCCCTCGCCGAGGGCCGCACCGACCCCCGCCACCACGGCGAGGTGCGCCGCGCCCTGCTGGAGTCCGAGGCCACCCACCGGGCCGTCCAGCTCGCGCGCGTGGCCGACTGCCCGCTGTACGTGGTGCACGTGTCGGCCCAGGAGGCCGTGGCCGAGCTGGCGCGCGCCCGCGACCTGGGCCTGCCCGTCTTCGGCGAGACCTGCCCGCAGTACCTGTACCTGTCCGCCGACAACCTCGCCGAGCCGGACTTCGAGGGCGCCAAGTACGTGTGCTCCACGCCGCTGCGCCCGCGCGAGCACCAGGCGGCCCTGTGGCGGGCCCTGCGCACCGACGACCTCCAGGTGGTCTCCACCGACCACTGCCCGTTCTGCTTCACCGGGCAGAAGGAACTGGGCCGCGGCGACTTCTCGAAGATCCCCAACGGGCTGCCGGGCGTGGAGCACCGCATGGACCTGCTGCACCAGGCCGTGGTGGACGGGCGGATCTCCCGCCGCCGCTGGATCGAGCTGGCGTGCGCCGCCCCGGCGCGCATGTTCGGCCTCTACCCGCGCAAGGGCACCATCGCGCCCGGCTCGGACGCCGACATCGTCGTCTACGACCCCGCGGCCCGGCAGACCCTCTCCGCGGCGGACCACCACATGAACGTCGACTACTCGGCGTACGAGGGCAGACAGGTCACCGGCCAGGTGCGCACCGTGCTGTCGCGCGGCGAGGTGGTCCTGGACGAGCGGCGGTACACCGGCCGCGCCGGACACGGCCGCTACCTGCCGCGCGACCCCTGCCAGTACCTCACCTGAGCCCGCGACACCCCGCGACACCCCCGGGAGCCCCGCCATGGACTTCGGACTCGTCCTCCAGACCGACCCGCCCGCTGCGGCCGTGGTGGAGCTGATGCGCCGCGCCGAGGAGGCCGGTTTCAGCCACGGTTGGACCTTCGACTCGGCCGTGCTGTGGCAGGAGCCGTTCGTCATCCACAGCCAGATCCTGGCGCGCACGCGGCGGCTGACGGTCGGTCCGATGGTCACCAACCCCGGCACCCGCACCTGGGAGGTCACGGCCTCCACCTTCGCCACGCTCAACGAGATGTTCGGCGACCGCACGGTGTGCGGCATCGGCCGCGGCGACTCCGCCATGCGCGTCGCCGGCCGCAAGCCGAACACGCTCGCCCGGCTCGGTGAGGCGGTCGGCGTCATCCGCGACCTCGCCGAGGGCCGCGAGGCGACGGTCGACGGCACGCGCGTGCGGCTGCCGTGGGTCAGGGAGGGCAGCAGGCTGCCGGTGTGGATGGCCGCGTACGGGCCGAAGGCGCTGGCCCTGGCCGGACGGGTGGCCGACGGGTTCATCCTCCAGCTCGCCGACCCGTTCCTGACGGAGTGGATGGTCAAGGCCGTGCGCGCGGCGGCGGCCGAGGCCGGCCGCGACCCGGCCGCCGTCACCGTCTGCGTCGCCGCGCCCGCGTACGTCGGCGACGACCTGGCCCACGCGCGCGAGCAGTGCCGCTGGTTCGGCGGCATGGTCGGCAACCACGTCGCCGACCTGGTGGCCCGCTACGGCGAGGGCTCCGGCCTGGTGCCCGAGGCGCTGACCGCGTACATCAAAGAGCGGGAGGGCTACGACTACCGGCACCACGGCCGGGCGGGCAACCCCGACACCGCCTTCGTGCCCGACGAGATCGTGGACCGCTTCTGCCTGCTGGGCCCGCCCGAAGCGCACGTGGCGAAGCTGCGGCGGCTGCGGGAGCTGGGCGTCGACCAGTTCGCGGTGTACGCGATGCACGACGCGAAGGAGGCGGTCGTCGAGGCGTACGGCGCGCACGTCATCCCCGCGCTGACGCCCTGACCGACCCGCCGGGCCCGCGCCGCGCCCGCCCGCGGACGTCAGGGCCCGCCCGACACCCGAGGACTGTCATGACCGCGACCGCCCCCGCGACCGCCCCCGGAGACCGCGTCGAACTCCCCGCCGGCGCCCTCCCCGACGACGACCGCTTCGCCAACGCCGACCTGCTGCCCGTACCGCTGGCCGAGCGCCGCTGGACCACGTACAACTTCACGGCCCTGTGGATCGGCATGGCCCACAACATCCCGTCCTGGACGCTGGCCTCCGGCCTGGTGGCGCTCGGCATGGACTGGAAGCAGGCCGTGTTCACCATCGGCCTCGCCAACGTCCTGGTCCTGCTGCCGATGCTGCTCACCGGCCACGCCGGGCCGAAGTACGGCATACCCTTCCCCGTCCTGGCCCGCGCCTCCTTCGGGCTGCGCGGCGCCGGGCTGCCCGCGCTGGTCCGCGCCGCCGTGGCCTGCGCCTGGTTCGGCATCCAGACCTGGATCGGCGGGCAGGGCATCTACGTCCTGCTCGGCAAGGTCTTCGGCGGCGGCTGGGAGAAGGCGGGCGAGATCGGCGGCTACCCGTGGACACTGTGGCTGTGCTTCGCCGTCTTCTGGGCCCTGGAACTGGCGATCATCGCGCGCGGGATGGAGACGCTGCGCCGGTTCGAGAACTGGGCCGCGCCGTTCGTGCTGGTCGGCGCCGTCGTCCTGCTGGTGTGGATCGCGGTCAGGGCGGGCGGCTTCGGCCCGCTGCTCGACCAGCCCTCCCGGCTCGGCTGGGGCGGCGACTTCTGGCCGGTCTTCTTCCCGTCCCTCATGGGCATGATCGGTTTCTGGTCGACCCTGGCGCTGAACATCCCCGACTTCACCCGTTTCGGACGGGGCCAGCGGGCCCAGGTGTGGGGCCAGAGCCTGGGCCTGCCCACCACGATGACGGCCTTCGCGCTGCTGTCGGTGCTGGTCACCTCCGGCTCGCAGGCGGTCTACGGCGAGCCGGTGTGGGACCCGGTCGCCCTCGCCGGCCGTACGGACAACGTCTTCGGCCTGCTCTTCGCGCTCGTCACCGTGCTCGTCGCCACGGTCAGCGTGAACATCGCGGCCAACGTCGTCTCCCCGGCGTACGACCTGTCGCACCTGGCACCGCGGCTGATCTCCTTCCGCACCGGCGCGCTGATCACCGGCGTGGTCGGCGTGCTGATGTTCCCGTGGAAGCTGCTGTCGACGCCGGAGCTGTACATCTTCACCTGGCTCGGCGTGGTCGGCGGCCTGCTCGGCACGGTCGCGGGCGTGCTGATCGCCGACTACTGGCTGGTGCGCCGCACGGTGCTGGACCTGCCGGGCCTGTACCGGGCGGACGGGCCGTACTGGTACCGGGCGGGCTGGAACTGGCGGGCTGTGGCCGCCTTCGCGGTGGGCGGCGTGCTGGCGGTCGGCGGCTCGTACTCGGCGCCGGGCAAGGGCCCGTTCCCGGCCGACGGCCTAGTGCCCTTTTTGAAGCCGCTGGCTGACTACGGGTGGGCGGTGGGCCTGGGCACGGCGGCGGCCCTGTACACGCTGCTGATGCTGCCCGGCCGCGACCCGGCGCGGCGCCCCTGACCCGGCGTGGCGCTGTGCGGCACGGCCCCGTCCTCCCCGGAGTGGCGAGGACGGGGACCGTGCCGTGGACCGGGCCGCGTTCGTCGCCCGGGCGACGCCCTACACGCGGGTGGCGCGAGCGGTCTCCTGAGCGGTGGCCAGGCGTTCGCGCAGGCCTTCCACGGCCGTCTGACGAGGGTACCGGCGGCGGAGGAAGGTCACGAGGTCGTCGGCCCGCCGGCGGACGGGGCTGGTCACGCGGGGCGACGTGCGGTAGTCGAGGGCCTGGTGGCCCAGGGCCACGGCGTCGTCCGCGTTGCCGAGCCGCGCCTCGGCGAGGGCGAGGTCGATACGGGCGATGGCCTGCCGGGTGGCCCTGCTGGAGGATTCCGGCCCCGCCTCCATGATCGCGAGGGCCTGCTCGGCATACCGGCGCGCCTGCTCCGCCTGGCCGAGCCATACGCAGGAGGTCGCCGGATAGGAGTGGAGGGTGTAGTCGGCCTGCGGCAGCACATCCTTGCCGAACCGAAGGGCCGGGCGGGCGGGCAGCCGGTCGTAGGCTTCCTCGGCGGCGCGCAGAGCAGCGGCGAAGCCATCGGCGTCCCCGCAGGCCGCCGCCGCGCGGGCCGCCTGAGCGTGCAGCACCACGGTCACGGGGCGGTCGGCGGGTGCTTCGGCGAGCCCTTTGCGGGCGGCGGCCAGGGCCTTCTCGGGCCGCTGCGCGTACAGGTTCAGGGATGTCGCGACATCCATGGCGTACGCGATCTGCTCCCCGTGTCCGGCCTGCTGGCCGTGGACGAGCGCGTCGTTGGCGAACGCTAGCCCGGCGCGGGTGTCGCCGAGGTCGTTCGCGAGCCAGGCGAGCAGTTCCGAGAGCCGCGCGGCGTAGGCGACAAGCTCCCGGCCCTCGCGGTGGGTGTGCCGGGCGGCCAGGAGTAAGGCGACCTTGCGGCGGTAGTCGAACGCGGCCTCGAAGACCTCGCGCGGGGGCTTCTGGGCGGTGACGCGGCCGAACTCGGAGACGACGCGGTCCAAGTGCTCCAGAGTGCCGGAGCCCAGCGCACTGGCCTGGGCCTGTTCGCTGAACTCCGTCGCGTCGGCGGCGGCCTGATCCAGGATCTGGGCGGTGCACGCCGGGGCGGCCACAGCCAGCCCGGTGAGCTTCACCGCATCGCGGCGCTTCGTTTCGACCACCTCCGCGTCTTCCGCAGCCTGTCGTTCGAGTGTACGCGCTGCGGTCGGATCGGCGGGGGCAGGCTGTTTCAGCCACACCGGGGTGATGGGGATTTTCAGGCCATGGGCCCAGCTCGATGGCTGCTTGCTGTCGACGAGGTCCTTGATGTCGCACTCGTAGACATCGGCGAGGCGGCCCAGCACGGTCAGGCTCGGCTGTCGGCCGGAGTGCGGCCAGGTCTCCCAGAACGACAGCTTCTTCATCGTCATCGGGTGCTCGCTGTCGGGGAACAGCTCGTTCCAGACGTCGGCGGCCGCCTGCTGGGTCCATCCCCGGGCGAGCCGCATGGCAGCCAGGGCGCCCACGTGCTCCTCACGCTGGATGCGGGCCGCGATGGCGCCCCAGCTCCACCCCTCGTCCCGCAATTCGGCGGCGAGGGCGCCCAGGAACGCGCGGCGGCTGCGGTAGTGCTTCCGTCGTGCCAAGCCGGGCTCCTCACCATGCGTAGGCGCGTATGCGTGTGGCGTGTCTCCCGGTCATGCTAGGGGCGGACGGCGGGCCGCTGAAGTCGTCGCCCGAAGTCGGCACTTGGGGTCGGCCTGCGAACTCTTCACCGGTGTAGAGATTTCGCGGCCGGTCCGAGCGGAAGCTCCCCGAGTCCGGGCGGGCACGGGGCTGAAGACCTGCGGCACGGTTGACGCAGGCGCGCCGCCGCTGCGAGGCGCCGGGCCGGTCGGAGGCCCGGCCGGGGACACAGCGGTGCCCGGTGATGTGGGCGCCCCCACCTGCCACAGCGCGCCCTTTCCCGTCCCGGCGCCGCCAGCCAGGATGGGCGGCCGACCGGCGGGATGAGACGCGGTAAGGAGACGGCACCCGATGGAACCGCACGCACCGCACCTCGCGGACGCGCTGGTCCGCGTACCGCGCCACCACTTCATCCCAGCCCGGGCGTGGGCCAGGCCCGCCTCCGGCCGTGGCCGCTGGATCGACCGGCAGGCCGACCCCACCGCTTGGTGGGAAGCGGTCTGCTCGGACACGGTGGTCTACACGCAGCTCGACGACGGCCGCACCGAGCTGACCGAGGCGAACGCGTCCCGCACGTTCGCCCCGACGTGCTCCGCCACCAGTCCGCTCCTCGTCACGGCCTTCCTGCGGCACCTCGCGCCCCGGGCCGGTGACCGTGTGCTGGAGGTCGGCACGGGCACCGGTTGGACGGCCGGGCTCCTGGCATACCTGACGGGAGACCCGGAGCGTGTGACGACCGTCGAGATCGACGGCGGACTCGCGGCCACCGCCGAGGCCAACCTGCGCGCGGCCGGAGTGGCGCCCCGGGTGGTCACCGGAGACGGGCAGGCCGGTGACACCGCGGCCGCCCCGTTCGACCGGACGCATGTGACCTGCGGAGTCCGCGACATCCCGTACGCGTGGGTGGAGCAGACCCGGCCGGGCGGCGTCGTCGTCCTGCCGTACCAGCCGACGATGCGGCTGCTGCGTCTCACCGTGCGCGACGACGGCACGGCCGTGGGCCGCCTCCACGATCCGTGCTCGTTCACGCCGCTGCGTTCCCAGCGCCCGCCGAGGGCCGCACGCGTGCCGACGCCGCCTCGGGTACGCACCCTGGCCGGCGACACCGCGCACCTGCTCGATCCGCGGCCGGGGTTGCAGATCCTGCTGGACGTCGTCGTCGGCGACGTGCCGTGGACCACGGACGAGGGAACCACGCTCCTCAGCGCGGGCGGCTCGCACGCCGAGGTGCGCGGCGACCAGGTGACGCAGAGCGGGCCTCGCGACCTGTGGGACGAAGCGGAACGCGTGTGCGAGGAATGGCTGAAACGCGGCAGTCCCGGCCTGGACCGGCTCGGTGTCACGGTCACGCCGAACGCGCAGTACGTATGGCTGGACGACCCCGGAGTGCCGGTCGCCCAGGCGTTGGGCGGAGGGTGAGGGAGGGGCGGTGGCCTGCACCGAGTGCGACAACGGGTGGATCTGGGTCTACGTCGACGGGCGACGCGAGAAGGTGCGCTGCCCGCACTGCAACGGGGGTTGACCGGCCTCCTGGGACGGACCGGCCGTGACAGGGTGTCCCCCATGACCGGACCCACGCCTGGCACGACGCCCCACGCGCCCGTCCTGGACCTCATCGAGGCCGTCCTCGACCCGGGCAGCTGGCACCGCTGGGACGAGTCGCTTCCGAACCTGGCGGCGGATCACGACCCGGCCTACCGCGCCGACCTGGCGCGGGCCCGCGAGCGCACCGGCCTGGACGAGTCGGTGGTCACCGGCGAGGGCCTGGTCGACGGGCGGCGGGTGGCGCTGGTGGCCTGCGAGTTCCGGTTCCTGGCCGGGTCGATCGGCGTGGCGGCGGGGGAGCGGCTGGTACGGGCGGTGGAGCGGGCCACGGCCGAGCGACTGCCGCTGCTGGCCGCGCCCGCGTCGGGCGGCACCCGCATGCAGGAGGGCACGGTCGCCTTCCTCCAGATGGTCAAGGTCGCGGCGGCCATCACCGAGCACAAGGCGGCGGGGCTGCCGTACCTGGTCTACCTGCGGCATCCCACCACGGGCGGGGTGCTCGCCTCCTGGGGCTCGCTCGGGCACGTCACCGCCGCCGAGCCCGGCGCGCTGATCGGGTTTCTGGGGCCGCGCGTGCACGAGGCGCTGTACGGGGAGGCGTTCCCGGCCGGCGTGCAGGTGGCGGAGAACCTGCTGGCGCACGGCCTGGTGGACGCCGTGCTGCCCGCCGAGGGGCTGGGCGCGGTCGCGGCCCGCGCGCTGCGGGTGCTGTGCGCGGGCGGGCCGGACGGCGCGGGGTCCGGTGCGTACGGCGTGGCCGCCGGACCGGGGCGTACGGACGACGGGCGGCCGAGTCTCCCCGAGGCGGGGACCGGCGGCGAGCCGGGTACGGCCGACGGGCCCGCCGCGGCCAGGCCGCTCGCCCCCGCTGCGACCGGGCCGACCGGTCCGACCGGGCCGACCGGTCCGTCCGCCGAGGAGTCCATCCGGCGCTCCCGCCGTCCCGGGCGGCCCGGCGTACGGGCCCTGCTGCGCGCCGCCGCCGCCGACGTCACCCCGCTCAGCGGCACGGGCGCGGGCGAGCACGACCCCGGGCTGCTGCTCGCGCTGGCCCGCGTCGGCGGCACGCCCTGCGTGGTGCTCGGCCACGACCGGGCCGGCGGCGGCCCGGGGGCGGCGGCGGACGGGCCGGGGGAGGGGCAGCCGCTCGGCCCGGCCGGGCTGCGTACGGCCCGGCGCGGCATGCGGATGGCCGCCGAGCTGGGACTGCCGCTGCTGACGGTGGTCGACACGGCGGGCGCGGCGCTGAACCGGGAGGCCGAGGAGGGCGGCCTGGCCGGGGAGATCGCCCGCTGCCTGGCCGACATGGTGACGCTCCCCGCCCCGACGCTGTGCCTGCTGCTGGGACAGGGCGCGGGCGGCGCGGCGCTGGCGCTGCTGCCCGCCGACCGGGTGGTCGCGGCCCGGCACGCGTGGCTGTCGCCGCTGCCGCCCGAGGGCGCGTCCGCGATCCTGTACCGGACCACCGAGCGGGCGTACGAGGTGGCCGACCGGCAGGGCGTGCGGTCGGCCGACCTGCTCGCCCACGGCATCGTGGACCGCGTCGTCGAGGAGGACGCGGCAGACGCGGGGGCCCCGGTGGGCGGCGCGGCGCCGGACGCCTTCCTCGTCCGCCTCGGCGGCGTCCTGGGCGCCGAGCTGGCCGCGCTCCGGGCGCGCGACCCCGGCGAGCGGCTGGCGGCCCGGCGGGCCCGGCACCGCCGCCTGGGCCTGCCGGGCTGAGGCCGGGCGAGGGAGCCCCGCCAGACCGCCGGTCTGGCGGGAAAGATCCGCTGCCGTGCGCGTCGAATTGACAGTATTAGGCTTGCCTAACCTAAGCTCTGCCCGTGCGTGAAAACGATCTCCACGGCGCCCGGAACCGGCCCGGTCACCGGTACCGGCCGGGCCGCGATCCGGGGCCCGGGGCGGGCCACCGGCCGGGGTCCGTGCCCGGCGGACCGCCGCCGGCTGCGCGTCCGGGCCCCTCGCGTCCGTACGCGCGTACGGCCCGTACGGCCCGCGGGAGCGCGACGGCCCGCGGGAGCGCGTACGGTCACCCGGCGCACCCGGCGCACGCCCGTACGCCCCGGGGCGCCGCCGCGAGCGGGTCGGAGCCCGGACAGCGCGCCACCGGGCCCATCCGGCGCCCGGCACCAGGGCTCACGCGACCGAGCCGGCCCGCGCGCCCCCGTGTCGCCCGGCGGCCGGCGGACGTCCGGCACCCGGCCTGGCGCTCCGGACGTCCACCCGCCGCCAGGGCCGCGCCGTATCGGCCGCCGCGCCCGCCGGGCGTCCGCGCGGCCCCGGCGCCGCGTGCCCCGGCCTGACGGCCCCCGACCCGCCGACCTGTGACTCTCGAAAGGCGCGCACCCGGTGCGGCTCCACCTCCTCGCCCTCAACCCCACCGACTCGGTCACCGACGGCTTCCTGCCCGCCGCCGCCCGGCTCGGCCTGGCCGTCACCCTGCTCACCGACCAGCCCGACGCCCACGAGCGCGCCTACGCGCGCCACGCCGCCGCCGGCGGGGCCCTGCCCGAGCTGACCGTCGAGCCCTGCGCCGTCCGCGACGCCCAGCACGTCATCGCCCGCGCCGCGCACGACCGGCCCGACGCCGTCTTCACCAACAGCGACCACCTCCAGGTCCAGGCCGCCCTCGCCGCCGCCTACCTGGGCCTGCCCGGCAAGGACTGGCGGGCGGCCGTGCGCGCCAAGAACAAGGCCGAGCTGCGCCGCGCCCTCGCGGCCGCCGGCGCCGACACCGTCTGGAGCGCCGAACTGCCCCCCGGCCAGGACCCGGACCACCTCACCGGCGTGCCCTACCCCTGCGTCCTCAAGCCGCGCGAGGGCGTGGCGAGCGAGGACGTGGTGCTGGCGGCCGACGCGCGCGAGCTGGCCGCCCGCTGCCGGGAGATCCGCGCCCGCCGCCCGGACGCCGCCCTGGTCGTCGAGGAGTTCCTGGCCGGGCCGCTGCGGACCCTGGAGACCCTGGGCGACGGGAACCGCCTGCACACGCTGGCGTCCTTCCGCACCCACCTGTCCCCGCCCCCGTACTTCGCCGAGGAACGCCTCGACCTGCTGCCCGCGCCGCCCGAGCCGCACACCGGGCAGGTGCTGCGGCAACTGGACGCGCTCGGCGTCGGCTTCGGCGCCTGCCACACCGAGTACGTCGCCCAGGGCGACCGGGCCCGGCTGATCGAGGTCAACTACCGCGCCATAGGGGACCAGTGCGACCTCGTCCTCGCCGAGCTGCTCGGCATCCCGCTGTTCGAGCACATCCTGCGCACCCACCTGGGCGAGCCGCTGCCCGCCGACCTCGGCGCGCGCACCGACGGCCGCGCGCGCCTGGAGTACGTCATGGCGGACCGCGCGGGCACCCTGGTCGCCGCGCCGCCCGCCGGCGTGACCACCAGCGGCGGAGTGCGGCTGGACTACCGCCCCCTGCGCGAGATCGGCGAACGGCGCCCGCTGCACCGCACCAACCGCGACTTCCTCGGCGTCCTGCGCGCCACCGGCACCGACCAGCGCCGCGTGGAGCAGGCGGCGACCGCCTTCCTGGCCGCCCACCGCTGGGAGATCGCGCCGTGACCCGCGCCGACGAGGACGGCGCCGAAGGGGAGCTGCTGCGCCGGGTGCTGAGCACCCTGCTGCGCGAGGACGCGTACGGGCTGCGCAGCCGCGCCCAGGCCGTCCGCCGCCCGGACGGCGACTGGCTGCGCGTCAGCCTGGGCCGCGCGGGCGGATGGGCGCTGCTGCCGGTGGGACCGGAGGGCTTCCAGTGCGAGATCCAGGTCCGCCGGCCGCTGCTGGAGTACGAGCCTCCCGGGCCCGTCCCGGCCCGGGAGGCCACGGCGTCGGGCCTCGGCGGCCCGCGTCCGGCGTCCGGCGACGCGCAGCCTCCGTCAGGCGGCGAGGTGCCTGGCGCGCCCGGTCCCGGGTCGGTCCCGGCCGTGCCCGGCGGTGTCCCGGCTGCCCGCGGGAACGACTCCCGCGGCGCGGGCCAGGCCCTGCCCCCCGGCGGCGGCACGCCGGTCGCGGCGCCCGTCCCAGGCGGCCCGTATCCGGCTCCGGGCCGCCTGGCCTCGGGTGGCGCCCCCGGCGCGTACGCTCCCGCCGGTGAGGACGGACCGGGCGTCGGGCCCGGCCGCGCGGGCCCGGCCCAGGAGGCCGCGGCGGCGGGTCCCGGCGGCCCGGCCGCGGCA
>NZ_JAVSCF010000168.1:0-14200 GCF_031932565.1 Streptomyces sp. B1866 | reverse complement strand
TTCTCGACGGACGGGATGAACTGCCGGGGCACCGCGCCGCCCACCACCCGGTCGTGGAACTCCAGGCCCGAGCCCTCCGGCAGCGGCTCCACCTCGATCTCGCACACCGCGTACTGGCCGTGCCCGCCGGACTGCTTGACGTGCCGGCCGCGCCCGGCGGCCGGGCCGGCGAACGTCTCGCGCAGCGCCACCCGGTGCGGCACCAGGTCGACCCGCACGCCGTACCGGGTGCGCAGCCGCTCCAGCGCCACCTCCAGGTGCGCCTCGCCCAGGCACCACAGCACGGTCTGCCCGGTGTCCTGGTTGGACTCCAGGCGCATGGTGGGGTCCTCGGCGACCAGCCGCGCCAGGCCCTGCGACAGCTTGTCCTCGTCCGCCTTGCCGTGCGCCTCGACGGCCACCGGCAGCAGCGGCTCGGGCATCGGCCACGGCTCCATCACCAGCGGCCGGTCCCTCGCCGACAGGGTGTCGCCGGTCTCCGCGCCGGCCAGCTTCGCCACGCACGCCAGGTCCCCGGCGATCGCCCGCCCCAGGACGCGCTGCCGCTTGCCGAACGGCTCGGACAGCGCGCCCACCCGCTCGTCCGTGTCGTGCGGCTCCCGGGTGCCGAACGGGCCCCCGTCGCCGCCCGGCCCGTGCCCGGACACGTGCACCGTCTCGTCCGGCCGCAGCGTCCCGGAGAACACCCGCACCAGGGACAGCCGGCCCACGTACGGGTCGGAGGAGGTCTTGACGACCTCGGCGGCCAGCGGCCCCTCCGGGTCGCAGGCCAGCTGCGGGCACGGCCCGCCCCGGACCGCCGCCACCGGGGGCGTGCGCCGCTCCAGGGGGCTGGGGAAGCCGCCGGTGATCAGCTCCAGCAGCTCGACCGTGCCCAGCCCGTGCCGGGCGCCCTCCGCGGCGGGGGCCGCGGTCAGCACCGGGTGGAAGGTGCCGCGCGCGACGGCCTTCTCCAGGTCGGCCGTGAGCGTGCCGGTGTCGATCTCCTCGCCCGCCAGGTAGCGGTCCATCAGGGTCTCGTCCTCGCTCTCCGCGATGATCCCCTCGATGAGCCGGCCGCGGGCCTCCTCGATCAGCGGCAGCAGCTCCGGGCCGGGCGGCCCCGCGCGCCGCTCGCCCGAGGCGTAGTCGGCCACGCGCCGCGTCAGCAGGCCGGCGAGCCCGGTCACCGGCGCCTGCCCGTCCGGGCCCGGCGCGCCGCGCACCGGCAGGTACAGCGGCAGCACCGCGTCGGGGTCGTCGCCGCCGAAGGCCGCCCGGCACGCCCGCGTCACCTCCTCGAAGCCGCCGCGCGCGGAGGCCGCGTCGACGTGCGTGACCACCAGGGCGCGCGGCATGCCGACCGCCGCGCACTCCTGCCACACCGCGCGGGTCGCGCCCGCGACGCCGGTGGCGTCCTGGGCCGCCGAGACGACGAAGAGGGCCGCGTCCGCCGCCCGCAGACCGGCCCTCAGCTCCCCGACGAAGTCGGCGTACCCGGGGGTGTCCAGAAGGTTGATCTTCACCCCGTCCCACTCGACGGGGACCACGGACAGCTGCACCGAGCGCTGCTGCCGGTGCTCGATCTCGTCGTAGTCGGACAGGCAGCCGCCGTCCTCCACCCGGCCCGCGCGGCTGACCGCCCCGGTCGTCTGCGCCAGGGCCTCCACCAGCGTGGTCTTTCCCGCGCCGCTGTGGCCGACCAGCACCACGTTGCGTATCGCCTCGGGCCGGCCGGCCCCCACCGCCCTGCCCGCGGCCCCTGGGTGCGTGTTCGCCTTGACGCCCATGTGTCCCGCCTCCCGGTCGCCGACACCTGCGATACATCGAGCTTTCCACCGTGTCCGTGACTCGTCCATACGTCGCACACCGGACGCGCGCGGAGCCGCTCACCGGGTGTACGAACGCCGCACACCGGGCGTACCGGGCGAGTGCGCGGCGGCGTCGCCCGGCGTGGCTACGATGGGCCAGCCGGTGGACCACGGAAGGTCCGGCCGGTACCCGTGCGCTGGGCGGGGACGGCCGAGTCGGCAACGAGACGGTTCCCTCGGCGGCCCGCTGCCCGCGCGGCCCGTTCGACCTTCGGGAAGGCCATGCTGAACAAGTACGCGCGTGCGTTCTTCACGCGTGTTCTCACACCGTTCGCCGCGCTGCTCATCCGCCTCGGGGTCAGCCCCGACGCGGTGACCCTCGCCGGGACGGGCGGGGTGATCGCGGGCGCGCTGGTCTTCTACCCCCAGGGCGAGTTCTTCTGGGGCACGGTCGTCATCACCCTGTTCGTCTTCTCCGACCTGGTCGACGGGAACATGGCCCGCCAGCTGGGCCGCTCCAGCCGGTGGGGGGCCTTCCTGGACTCCACGCTCGACCGGCTCGCCGACGCGGCCGTCTTCGGCGGGCTCGCCCTGTGGTACGCCGCCGGCGGCGACGACACCGTGCTGTGCGCGGTGGCGATCTTCTGCCTTGCCAGCGGCCAGGTGGTGTCCTACACCAAGGCCCGCGGCGAGAGCATCGGCCTGCCGGTGCGCGTCAACGGCCTGGTCGAGCGCGCCGAGCGGCTCGTGATCTCGCTGATGGCCTGCGGCCTGTCCGGGCTGCACGCGTTCGGCGTGCCGCACATCGACATCCTGCTGCCGGTCGCGCTGTGGGTCGTGGCCGCCGGCAGCGCCGTCACGCTCGCCCAGCGCGTGGTGACCGTGCGCAAGGAGGCCGCCGAGGCGGACGCCGCCGCCCCCGCCGTGCCCCACGGCGGTGAGGTGCGGTGAGGGACCGGCTGGCCGACGCCCTGTACGGCCTGGGCTGGGCCGCGGTCAAGCGGCTCCCGGAGCCCGCGGCCGCCGGGCTCGGCCGGCGCGTCGCCGACGAGGCCTGGCGGCGGCGCGGCCAGGGCGTGCGGCGGCTGGAGGCCAACCTCGCGCGCGTCGTGCCCGGCGCCTCGCCGGAGCGGCTGCGGGAGCTGTCCCGCGCGGGCATGCGCTCGTACCTGCGCTACTGGATGGAGACCTTCCGGCTGCCGGCGTGGAGCCAGGAGCGGATCCGCTCCGGCTTCGACCCCGAGGACGTGCACCACCTCACCGACGGCCTCGCCTCCGGCCGCGGCGTGATCCTGGCCCTGCCGCACCTGGCCAACTGGGACGTGGCGGGCGCCTGGGTCACCACCCGGCTCGGCGTGCCGTTCACCACCGTCGCCGAGCGGCTGCGGCCGGAGTCGCTGTACGACCGGTTCGTGGCCTACCGGGAGAGCCTGGGCATGGAGGTGCTGCCGCACACCGGCGGCAGCGCCTTCGGCCGGCTGGCCCGGCGGCTGCGCGAGGGCGGCCTGGTGTGCCTGGTCGCCGACCGGGACCTGTCCGCCTCAGGCGTGGAAGTGGCGTTCTTCGGGGAACCCGCCAGGATGCCCGTGGGGCCCGCCCGGCTCGCCGTGCAGACCGGCGCGCTGCTGCTGCCGGTCATTCTCTGGTACGACGACTCGCCGGTGCTCCAGGGCCGGGTGCACCCGCCGGTCGAGGACCCCGGCGAGGGCACCCGCGCGCAGCGGGCGGCGGTCATGACCCAGCGCCTCGCCGACGTCTTCGCCCAGGGCATCGCCGAGCACCCGGAGGACTGGCACATGCTCCAGCGGCTGTGGCCGACCGACCCGGCCCCCGGCGGCGGGCAGGAGGCGGGACGGCGGTGAGGATCGGCATCGTGTGCCCGTACGCGTGGGACGTGCCCGGCGGCGTGCAGTTCCACATCCGGGACCTCGCCGAGCACCTGATCCGGCGCGGGCACGAGGTGTCGGTGCTCGCCCCCGCCGACGAGGGCACGCCGCTGCCGCCGTACGCGGTGTCCGCGGGCCGCGCGGTGCCCGTGCCGTACAACGGCTCGGTGGCCCGGCTGAACTTCGGCTTCCTGTCCGCCGCGCGGGTGCGCCGCTGGCTGCACGACGGCCGCTTCGACGTGATCCACATCCACGAGCCCACCTCGCCGTCGCTCGGCCTGCTGGCCTGCTGGGCCGCCCAGGGCCCGATCGTGGCCACCTTCCACACCTCCAACCCGCGCTCCCGGGCCATGATCGCCGCGTACGCGATCCTCCAGCACGCGCTGGAGAAGATCAGCGCGCGGATCGCGGTGAGCGAGTACGCGCGGCGCACCCTGGTGGAGCACCTGGGCGGCGACGCCGTCGTCATCCCCAACGGCGTCGACGTGGACTTCTTCGCCCGCGCCGAGCCCCGCCCGCGGTGGCAGGGCGGCACGATCGGCTTCATCGGCCGTATCGACGAGCCCCGCAAGGGCCTGCCGGTCCTCATGCGGGCCCTGCCGGCGATCCTCGCCGAGCGGCCGGGCACCCGGCTGCTGGTCGCCGGGCGCGGCGACGAGGAGGAGGCCGTCGCCGGCCTGCCCGCGCCGGTGCGCGCGCGGGTGGAGTTCCTGGGGATGGTCGGCGACGAGGACAAGGCGCGGCTGCTGCGCAGCGTCGACCTGTACGTCGCGCCCAACACCGGCGGCGAGAGCTTCGGCATCATCCTGGTGGAGGCCATGTCGGCGGGCGCGCCGGTCCTCGCCAGCGACCTGGACGCGTTCGCGCAGGTCCTGGACGGGGGAGCGGCCGGGGAGCTGTTCGCCCGGGAGGACGCCGACGCGCTGGCCGCGGCCGCCGTCCGGCTCCTGGGCGACCCGGACCGCCGCGCCGAGCTGCGCGAGCGCGGCAGCCGGCACGTGCGCCGCTTCGACTGGTCGGCCGTCGGCGCGGACATCCTCGCGGTCTACGAGACGGTGACCGACGGCGCCGCCTCGGTGGCCGCCGACGAGCGCACCGGCCTGCGCGCCCGCCTGGGCCTGGCCCGCGACTGACCGCCCGCCGGACCCGCCGCGGTACGGGCCGTACGCGCGCGCTCAGTGGCCGACCCGCTCCAGCAGCGCGGACGGGGGCTCGTCGTCCATCTCGAACGCCATCGGGAACGGCGCGTGGCCGGCGAGGCGGAACCAGCGCACCTTCCGGTGCCGGCGCAGGGCGCGCGACGCCCCCACCGCGTCGTTGTGGAACCGCCGCGCCATCGGCACCCGGCGCACCGCCTCGGTCAGCTCCCGCAGCGCCTGCTCGCCGCCCGGCGCCTGCCGGACCGCATCGACCTGCTGGCTCTCGGCGAACACGGCGCGCAGCGCCTGGCTCAGCTCGCTCTCGGCGACCTCCCGCTGGTCGTCGTCCGTCTGCCGGGCGGCGTGCGCCGCCTGGTACAGGACGATCGAGGCGGCCGGGTCGAGCACGCCGGCCGTGGCCAGCTCCTGGGCGACCGAGGCACGCCGCAGCAACTGCGCGTCCAGCGCCGCGCGCGCCGCGTCCTGCCGGCTGTGCAGCCGGTCCAGCCGCCCCGCGGTCCAGCTCAGGTAGAGGGCGACGAGAACCAGGACGGTCGGCACGAGCCAGATCAGGGTGGTCACGGCGGCACACAGTACCGGCCGCCCGGCCCGCTCCGGCGCCGTGCGACCTGCCCGCGCGCGGGCCACCGGCCCCGGATTGGCCCTTGCCGCCCGCCGCCGCCCCGGGGTTGGGTGGACCGGCCGCCGCGGGCCCCGCCCGCCGGGCGGCCGGTCCATCGGCAGGTATCGAACGGGCCTACGATGGGCTCATCGGTCTATTCGTCATCGAGTGAGGTCAAACCGTGTCCGTCCCGTCCCCCAGCGCCCCTTCGTCCTCCCAGAGCGCCGCGACCGGCACCGCGCGCGTCAAGCGCGGCATGGCCGAGCAGCTCAAGGGCGGCGTGATCATGGACGTCGTCACGCCGGAGCAGGCGAAGATCGCCGAGGACGCCGGCGCCGTCGCGGTCATGGCCCTGGAGCGGGTGCCCGCCGACATCCGCAAGGACGGCGGCGTGGCCCGCATGTCCGACCCGGACATGATCGAGGGCATCATCGGGGCGGTCTCCATCCCGGTGATGGCCAAGTCCCGCATCGGCCACTTCGTCGAGGCCCAGGTGCTCCAGGCGCTCGGCGTGGACTACATCGACGAGTCCGAGGTGCTGACCCCGGCCGACGAGGTCAACCACAGCGACAAGTGGTCCTTCACCACCCCGTTCGTCTGCGGCGCCACCAACCTGGGCGAGGCGCTGCGCCGCATCGCCGAGGGCGCGGCCATGATCCGCTCCAAGGGCGAGGCGGGCACGGGCAACGTGGTCGAGGCGGTCCGCCACCTGCGGCAGATCAGGGGCGAGATCGCCCGGCTGAAGGGCCTGGACCACCACGAGCTGTACGCGGCGGCCAAGGAGCTGCGCGCGCCGTACGAGCTGGTCGCCGAGGTCGCGGAGCTGGGCAAGCTGCCGGTCGTGCTGTTCTCCGCGGGCGGCGTGGCCACCCCGGCCGACGCCGCGCTGATGCGCCAGCTCGGCGCGGAGGGCGTCTTCGTCGGCTCCGGCATCTTCAAGTCCGGCGACCCGGCCAGGCGCGCCGCGGCCATTGTGAAGGCCACCACCTTCTACGACGATCCGAAGATCATCGCGGACGCCTCCCGCGACCTCGGCGAGGCGATGGTCGGGATCAACTGCGACACCCTCCCCGAGGCCGAGCGGTACGCCAACCGCGGCTGGTGACCCGCGCGGCCCCCGGCGCGCCGGGGGCCGCCACCCGCCGCCCCACCACCCGGACCTGCCCGCCGCGCGGCAGACCTTCGTACACCCGCTTCAGGAGAGCGGTGCTCGAAGGCGCCGCCGGGACGGGTACGCGACACCCAGAGGTGACCCCCCGTGTCCACCCCCGGCACTCCGACCGTCGGCGTGCTCGCCCTCCAGGGCGACGTCCGCGAGCACCTGGCCGCCCTGACCGCGGCCGGCACCCGGCCCCGCCCGGTCCGCCGCCCCGAGGAGCTGGCCGGCGTCGACGGCCTGGTGATCCCCGGCGGCGAGTCCACCACGATCTCCAAGCTCGCCGTCGCCTTCGGCCTGATGGAGCCGCTGCGCGCCCGGGTGCGGGCCGGGCTGCCGGTCTACGGCACCTGCGCCGGCATGATCATGGTCGCGGACAAGATCCTCGACGGGCGGGAGGACCAGGAGACCGTCGGCGGCGTCGACATGATCGTGCGCCGCAACGCCTTCGGCCGGCAGAACGAGTCGTTCGAGGCCGCGGTCGACATGGCGGGCGTCGAGGGCGGCCCGGTCGAGGGCGTGTTCATCCGCGCGCCGTGGGTGGAGTCGGTCGGCGCGCGGGCCGAGGTGCTGGCGACCTACGCCGGGCACGCCGTCGCCGTCCGGCAGGGCCGCGTCCTGGCCACGTCCTTCCACCCCGAACTGACCGGCGACCACCGCGTCCACGCCCTGTTCGCCGCCATGGTAAGAGCGGCCCGGGGAGACGATGCCGGTAGGATCGCTCACGATCGGTGAAGCACCTGGGTTACGCGAAGGAGACAGGCGGATGTCCGGCCACTCTAAATGGGCTACGACGAAGCACAAGAAGGCCGTCATCGATGCCAAGCGCGGCAAGCTCTTCGCGAAACTGATCAAGAACATCGAGGTGGCCGCCCGCACCGGAGGGGCCGACCTGGACGGCAACCCGACGCTCTTCGACGCCGTGCAGAAGGCCAAGAAGCAGTCGGTGCCGAACAAGAACATCGACTCGGCGATCAAGCGCGGCGGCGGCCTGGAGGCGGGCGGCGTCGACTACGAGACGATCATGTACGAGGGGTACGGGCCGAACGGCGTCGCGGTTCTCGTCGAGTGCCTGACCGACAACCGCAACCGCGCCGCCTCCGACGTGCGCGTCGCCATGACCCGCAACGGCGGCTCCATGGCGGACCCGGGCTCGGTGTCGTACCTGTTCCACCGCAAGGGCGTGGTCGTCCTGCCCAAGGGGGACCTGTCCGAGGACGACGTGCTCGGCGCCGTGCTGGACGCGGGCGCCGAGGAGGTCAACGACCTCGGGGAGAACTTCGAGGTCATCTCCGAGGCCACCGACCTGGTCGCGGTCCGCACCGCGCTGCAGGACGCCGGCATCGACTACGACTCGGCCGAGGCCAACTTCGTCCCCACCATGCAGGTGGAGCTGGACGAGGAGGGCGCGCGCAAGATCTTCAAGCTGATCGACGCGCTGGAGGACAGCGACGACGTGCAGAACGTCTTCGCCAACTTCGACGTCTCCGACGACGTGATGGCGAAGGTCGACGCCTGACCCGGCCCGCCCCGCGCGGCCAGGGCCGCGCTGTCAGTGGCAGCCGCTAGCCTGCGAGGCACAGCGACGGGCGGGCGAGCGGGGGAGCCACGTGAACGGCAGGCGTGACCGGCGTACCAGAGGTACGGGGAGGGGGCGGCTGTGCGCGTGCTCGGCGTCGATCCGGGGCTGACCCGCTGCGGCATCGGGGTGGTCGACGGCTCCGCCGGCCGCCCGCTGCGGATGGTCGCCGTCGGCGTCGTACGCACTCCCGCCGACAGCGACCTCGGCCGCCGCCTGGTGCTCATCGAGCAGGGCGTGGAGGAGTGGCTGGAGGAGCACCGGCCCGACTGCGTGGCCGTCGAGCGGGTCTTCAGCCAGCACAACGTCCGTACGGTCATGGGCACCGCGCAGGCCAGCGCGGTGGCCCTGCTGTGCGCGGCCCGCCGCGGGCTGCCGGTCGCCCTGCACACGCCCAGCGAGGTCAAGGCGGCGGTCACCGGCTCGGGCCGGGCCGAGAAGGCGCAGGTCGGCGCGATGGTCACCCGGTTGCTGCGGCTGGCGGCGCCGCCGAAGCCCGCCGACGCAGCCGACGCCCTGGCCCTGGCCATCTGCCATATCTGGCGGGCCCCGGCCACCAGCCGCCTGGAGCGGGCCGTGGCCGCCCACCTCTCCGCGAAAGGCCGCACACGATGATCGCGTTCGTCTCGGGCCCGGTGGCGGCCCTCGCCCCCACCACCGCCGTGATCGAGGTCGGCGGCGTGGGCATGGCCGTCCAGTGCACGCCCGCCACGCTCGCTCGGCTGCGCGTCGGCGAGCCCGCGCGCCTGGCCACCTCCCTCGTCGTACGCGAGGACTCCCTGACCCTCTACGGCTTCGCCGACGACGACGAGCGGCAGGTCTTCGAGCTACTCCAGACCGCCAGCGGCGTGGGCCCCCGGCTGGCGCAGGCCGTCCTGGCCGTCCACCCGCCGGACGCGCTGCGCCTCGCGGTCGCCACCGGCGACGAGAAGGCCCTCACCGCCGTGCCCGGCGTGGGCAAGAAGGGTGCGCAGCGGCTGCTGATCGAGTTGAAGGACCGGCTCGGCGAGCCCGTCGCGGCCCGGCCGCGCCCCGGCGCCGCCCCGGCGGCCGCGGGCTGGAGCGAGCAGCTGCACGCCGCCCTCGTCGGCCTCGGCTACCCGGCCCGCGAGGCCGACGAGGCCGTCGCCGCCGTCGCCCCGCAGGCCGAGGCCGCCGCCGGGCCGAACGGCCCCGCGCTGGCGCCCCTGCTGCGCGCCGCCCTGCAGACCCTGAACCGCACCCGCTGACAGCCCCGCCGCACCACCCGACCCCACTCCCGAAGGCAGCGAAGAACCGATGAACCGGGACGACACCCCCACCGGCACCGCGCCGGGCGAGCGCCTGGTCGACGCCGGCCCCGGCGGCGAGGCCGAGGACCAGGCGATCGAGGCCGCGCTGCGGCCGAAGGACCTGGCGGAGTTCATCGGGCAGGAGCGGGTCCGCGAGCAGCTGGACCTGGTGCTGAAGGCGGCCCGGCAGCGCGGCGGCACGGCCGACCACGTGCTGCTGTCCGGCGCGCCCGGCCTCGGCAAGACGACTCTCTCCATGATCATCGCCACCGAGATGGGCGCCCCGATCCGCATCACCTCGGGCCCGGCCATCCAGCACGCGGGCGACCTGGCCGCCATCCTGTCCTCCCTCGCCGAGGGCGAGGTGCTGTTCCTGGACGAGATCCACCGCATGTCCCGGCCCGCCGAGGAGATGCTGTACATGGCCATGGAGGACTTCCGCGTCGACGTCGTCGTCGGCAAGGGCCCCGGCGCCACCGCCATCCCGCTGGAGCTGCCGCCGTTCACCCTGGTCGGCGCGACCACCCGGGCCGGCCTGCTGCCGCCCCCGCTGCGCGACCGGTTCGGCTTCACCGGCCACATGGACTTCTACAGCCCGGCCGAGCTGGAGCGCGTCATCCACCGCTCGGCCGCGCTGCTGGACGTGGCCGTCGACCCGGAGGGAGCGGCCGAGATCGCCGGCCGGTCCCGCGGCACGCCGCGCATCGCCAACCGCCTGCTGCGCCGGGTGCGCGACTACGCCCAGGTCAAGGCCGACGGCGTGATCACCCGCGAGATCGCCGGCCGGGCCCTGCGGGTGTACGACGTGGACGCCCGGGGCCTGGACCGGCTGGACCGGGCGGTGCTCACCGCGCTGCTGAAGCTGTTCGGCGGCGGCCCGGTGGGCCTGGGCACCCTGGCGGTCGCCGTGGGGGAGGAGCGGGAGACCGTGGAGGAGGTCGCCGAGCCGTTCCTGGTGCGGGAGGGACTGCTGGCCCGCACGCCGCGCGGCCGGGTCGGGACGCCCGCGGCCTGGGCCCACCTCGGGCTCGTACCGCCCGGGCAGGGCGGCGCGGCGGGGCAGGGGGACCTGTTCGAGGGGTGACGGCACGGAAAGCGGGCGCCCGGCGGAACCCGGGTGACATGCTGGGCGTTGTTCCATAGGCGCGGGCTCGCTTAGACTCCGCCGATGCCCGCCCGTATGCCGTTCATGCCGGTGGGCGGCATATCCATCCCGTAGACCAGGCCGCGCACCCCGCGGTCGCGCGAAGGAATTTCTCGTCCCGTGAATATCGTGACTCTCCTGCCGTTCGTCGTGCTCATCGGGGCCATGTTCCTGATGACCCGGTCGGCCAAGAACAAGCAGCGCCAGGCCGCGGCCATGCGTGACCAGCTTCAGCCGGGCACCGGCGTGCGGACGATCGGCGGCATGTACGCCACGGTCAAGGAAGTGCACGAGGACGCGCTCCTGCTGGAGGTGGCCCCGGGCGTGCACGCCTTCTACGCGAAGACCGCGGTGGGCGCCGTGCTGGAGGACGCCGAGTACAACCGGATCGTGCACGGCATCGACCCCGATGACGCCGACGCCGGGGAGGACGCCGACGCGCACGCGGACGACACGCGGACCGCGGACGCGGCCGGGGACGGCGCCCCCGTCGTTCCGGACGACGCCTCCTCGCTGGTCGACGACGCCCCCGCCGGGACGCGGGAGGCGAAGAAGACCGACCTCGGCAAGGCGGACGCCGCCGACGAGGCCGGGCGGCAGGACGGCGGCTCCGACGCGAAGTAGCCGGCCGCCGGGGACCGCGCGGCGCCGGTCGGTGCGCCGCGGCTCCCCGACCGTCTAGGCTCCGGTGGGGGCACGCCCCCGCACAACTCGGTGGCCGCCCGGCGCGCACCCGGCGCGCGGCGGTCGGACAGGGAGAAACGAGAAGGTGGCAGCACCGAAGAAGGGCCGCAGGTCCCCTGGGGCACAGGGCAGGCCAGGGCGCGCCCTGGCCGTGATCCTGATCGCCATCGTGGCGCTGACCGGGGGAATGTTCCTGTCGGGGCACACCACGCCGCGACTGGGCATCGACCTCGCGGGCGGCACGAGCTTCACGCTGGAGGCCAAGAACCAGCCGGGCAGGCCCAACGCGATCAACTCGGGCAACATGAAGACCGCCGTCAACATCATGGAGCGGCGGGTCAACGGCCTCGGCGTGTCCGAGGCCGAGGTGCAGACGCAGGGCGACCGGCACATCATCGTGAACATCCCCAAGGGGACGAACGCGAAGCAGGCCCGTGACCAGGTCGGCACCACCGCCCAGCTCTTCTTCCGCCAGGTGACCGTCGCCGCCGACGGCCGGGAGGCGCCCGACACCGGGTCCGGCGACTCGGCGAAGGACAAGGACGCCGCGAAGGACAAGGACGCCGCGAAGGACAAGAAGAAGGACGCCAAGGACGGCGGCGCCAAGGGCGGTGCCTCGAAGAGCCCGACGCCCAGCCCCACGGCCACCACCCAGGGCCGCGCCGTCACCGACGGCCTGAAGGCCGGCGCGAAGCCCGCTGCGGCCAAGGCCGACCCGCCCTCCGCGGACGACCTGACCAAGCAGCTCGCGGCCCTGGACTGCACCACCGCCGCGGCCCGCTCCGCCGCCGCCAAGAAGGTCGCGAACGCGAACCCCGACGTGCCCGTCGTCGCCTGCCAGAGCGACGGTGCGAACAAGTTCATCCTGGGCCCGGCCAAGATCCGCGGCACGGACGTGGACGACGCCGAGTCGGTCTTCGACCCCCAGAACGGCGGCTGGATCGTCCAGATCGACCTCACCGGCAAGGGCGGCAAGAAGTTCGCCGACGTGACCGAGGACCTGGCCGGGCAGAGCCCGCCGCAGAACCGGTTCGCGATCGTCCTCGACGGCCAGGTGATCTCCGATCCCCCCGAGGTGAACAACCCCATCCCCGGCGGCAAGGCGATCATCTCCGGCGGCTTCACCCAGGGCAGCGCCGACGACCTGGCCAACGTGCTGTCCTACGGCGCGCTGCCGCTGTCGTTCGACATCGTGGACGAGACCACCGTCTCCGCCGCGCTCGGCAGCCAGCAGCTCCAGGCCGGCCTGATCGCGGGCGCCATCGGCCTCGCGCTCGTGGTCGTCTACCTCGTCCTGTACTACCGGGGCCTGTCCCTGGTGGCCATGGCCAGCCTCGCGGTCTCCGCGATCCTCACGTACGCGATCATGGTCCTGCTCGGGCCCGGCATCGGCTTCGCGCTGAACCTCCCGGCCGTCTGCGGCGCGATCGTCGCGATCGGCATCACCGCCGACTCCTTCATCGTCTACTTCGAGCGCATCCGGGACGAGATCCGCGAGGGCCGCTCGCTGCGCCCGGCCGTGGAGCGCGCCTGGCCGCGGGCCCGCCGCACCATCCTGGTGTCCGACTTCGTGTCGTTCCTCGCCGCGGCGGTGCTGTTCGTCGTCACGGTCGGCAAGGTCCAGGGCTTCGCCTTCACCCTGGGGCTGACCACGCTGCTCGACGTCGCCGTGGTCTTCCTGTTCACCAAGCCCCTGGTGACGATCCTCGCCCGCGGCAAGTTCTTCGGCGGCGGCCATCCGTGGTCCGGACTGGACCCGGCCCGCCTGGGCGCCAAGCCGCCGCTGCGCCGCCGCCGCGGCGTTCCCGAACCGGCCACCGCCGACACGAAGGAGGCGTGAGCGATGTCGCGACTCGGTACCCTCGGCGCCCGGCTCTACCGGGGCGAGGTCGGCTACGACTTCGTCGGCAAGCGGATGCTCTGGTACGGCATCTCCATCCTCATCACCATCACCGCCGTCGTCGGCCTGGCGGTGCGCGGCCTGAACATGGGCATCGAGTTCTCCGGCGGCGCGGTCTTCACCACCCCGAAGTCGAGCCTGTCGGTCTCCGAGGCCAAGAGCGTCGCGCAGTCCGCCTCCGGCGGGCACTCCGCCATCGTGCAGCGGCTCGGCCACGACAGCCTGCGCATCCAGATCAGCGACCTGGACACCAAGGAGGCGCAGCCGGTCCAGGAGGCGCTGGCCAAGGAGATGCACGTCGCACCCTCCAAGATCAACACCCAGCTGGTCGGCCCCAGCTGGGGCGAGGAGATCGCCAACAAGGCATGGAAGGGCCTGGCGATCTTCATGATCCTGGTGGTGATCTACCTCGCCATCGCCTTCGAGTGGCGGATGGCGCTGGCCGCGCTCGTCGCCCTGATCCACGACCTCACCATCACCGTCGGCGTGTACGCGCTCGTCGGCTTCGAGGTCAGCCCCGGCACCGTCATCGGCCTGCTGACCATCCTCGGCTACTCGCTGTACGACACGGTCGTCGTCTTCGACGGCCTGAAAGAGGCGTCGAAGGACATCACCAAGCAGTCCCGGCACACCTACAGCGAGCTGGCCAACCGCAGCCTCAACAGCACGCTGGTGCGGTCGATCAACACCACGGTCGTCGCCCTGCTGCCGGTGGCCGCCCTGCTGTTCATCGGCGGCGGCCTGCTGGGCGCGGGCATGCTCAACGACATCTCGCTCGCCCTGTTCGTCGGCCTCGCGGCCGGCGCGTACTCCTCGATCTTCATCGCCACCCCGCTGGTCGCCGAGCTCAAGGAGCGCGAGCCGCGGATGCGGGCCCTGGCGCAGCGGGTGCGGGCCAAGCGTGCGTCGGCCGCGGCCAAGGCCGAGGACGCCGCCGCGCCGCCGGACCCCGCCGACGACGGGCCCGGGCAGGCCGAGACGGCCGCCGCGGGCGTGGCCGGCCGCGGCGGGTCCGCCGCCCGGCCGTCC